>NZ_FNPD01000010.1 GCF_900107215.1 Acetomicrobium thermoterrenum DSM 13490
GTATATAGAGCGAAGGAGAAGAACGAGGCAGCCAAGCTTTTAGACCTGATCATCATGAACCTGAAGGCTTCTGACGATGCCGAGTTGTACAGGTGGGGCAATACCCTAAAACGGTGGCGACAGCCTATATTAAACTACTTCGACAACAAAACTACCAATGCCTATACCGAAGGATGTAATACGAAGGTGAAGATGCTAAAACGAATCTCCTTTGGTCTTAGAAACGTAGAGGTCTACACAAAAAAGATAATGTTGGGATTCTTACCACCGGAGTGTTTCCACACTATTTGAAATAGAGCCCGAAAAATGTTGACTATTTCTTCGACCTGTGATAATTTCCTATTGCTCGCTCGGAGCAGTCTGAGGTAATTTGAATGAGGGGGGCCGTTAGCTCAGGTGGCAGAGCACCGGACTTTTAATCCGGGTGTCGCAGGTTCGAATCCTGCACGGCTCACCATTACAAAATTTAAGCAGTTCATTGAAGCGGTCCCATCGTCTAGAGGCCTAGGACACCGCCCTTTCAAGGCGGCGGCACGGGTTCGAATCCCGTTGGGACCGCCATTGTATAGTTGTAGGCCGGTGTAGCTCAACAGGCAGAGCAGCGCACTCGTAATGCGCAGGTTGGCGGTTCAAGTCCGCCCGCCGGCTCCAGTTTTTATGTTATGTTCAATATGCCAAAATCGGAGGCATTTCTTATGACAAAGCTTCAAACCCCGAGGTTCGGGCCCCTCGAGTCTCAAGAGGGAGATGTTATCTTTTTTCCAAAAGGCATTCCCGGCTTCGAAGATCACAGGAAGTGGATATTGGTAGGGGATGATGAAAACCCTATAAAATAGCTTCAAAGCCTAGACGATGAAGACGTTGCCCTTCCCGTTTTACACCCAAGTCTGGTCAGTTCCGATTACGACCCCCAACTATTAGAAGCTGACGTGAGAGAATTGAAAGCGACTGCGAAGGATTTACACCTCTTCGTAGTGGTGTCCGTACCGGAGGATGCCCCTTGGGATGCCACGGTGAATCTGGGGGCTCCGATTCGTTTGGGCATCAGGGCGCCAAAGGATGTCTTGATTTTGCGCAAGGAGCTTGCCGAGGAGGTAGCCCTTTCAAATAAACTTTCGGCTAAAACTAAAGATCTGGGCGTTTTGGGATCTTTGATGAAAAAGTCCCACCCGAATAATGATAGTTGAAGCCTTTTTTGTAAAAGAAGTATAAAAACAGGCCTCCCGATATCGGGAGGCCTGTTTTCTTGGATGAATTTACGAAGACTTTTGACGTAAAAATCCTTATAATAACAAGCAATGAGGTGATGCATCGTGAGGCGTCTCATATTTTTGCGCCATGGCAAGACAGAGTGGAACGGGCAATTTCGATATCAGGGCAAAACCGATGTTCCTCTTAACGACGAAGGTCGCATGCAGGCCGACCGGACGGCGTTGAGATTGAATTCCCTAAAGGTTGACGTCATATATGCAAGCGTGCTTTCCCGTGCAAGAGAGACTGCCGAAAGAGTATCAAGGCATTTAGGCGCTCCTTTGGGCGGTTTGCTGGAAGAACTGGTGGAAATGGATTTTGGTAATTGGGAAGGGATGCAGGTAACAGAAGTAGAAAATGCCTACAAAGAAGTTTACGCTCAGTGGAGAAAGTTCCCCGAAAAGGTCAAAATCCCCGGCGGGGAAAGCTTCGTTGAAGTTGTAGAGCGCGTTAATCGGGGAATGAAGAAAATTTTGGACGATGGAGGCGAAAACGTCTTGGTCGTTGCCCACGGAGGTTCCATAAGGGCTGCCCTAACAGGATTTTTTGCGATGGATGCCTCTGCGGCCTGGAGGACAAGGATCGACAACTGCAGTTTGACCTCCCTTGAGCTCTGGAGGGATCGGGTAATGTTGAGCTTTACAAATGACACACTTCACCTTCTCGTCGAAGACCCCGATTTCGTTCGCAATCTTCCCGTTTTGATTTAACCTTCAAGAGGGGGATTTTACGATGGATGGTTACGAGCCAATTTATCCCGAAGGTGAAGCAACTTCCGAAGAAAAATTGTGGCAAAGGATAAAATTCGGTGACGAAAAAGCTAGGGAAGAAGTGATAATTTCTTATAGACCTATGGTTTTTTGGCTTGCCAAGAAGTTTTACGTACCTTCCGATTCCTATCAGGACTTGATACAGGAGGGAATGGTGGCACTAATCGAGGCAGTCGATAGATACGATGTCAAAAGAGGTGCTAAATTCATCACCTACGCCTATTATCGCATTAAGGGGCGTATGGTGAATTTTCTCGAAAGATCGGAAGCAAGAGCACCCGAGCCCGTCGATATCGACGACCATCTCTACGAAAGCAACATGGCCAGTTACGACGATGAGGGTTGGTTGATCGATCTTGAGGCGGCTATTCGATCTTTGAGCGAAAGAGAAGCTGAGATAGTAAAAGCCATAGACTTAAACGGGTTATCCGTAAAGGAAGTTGCCCGGAAAAAGGGTGTCGATATAAGCTACATCTACAAGTTGAGGAGAAGGGCCATAGCGAAGCTAAAAAAGGTTTTGGGAGCAACTTAAGCGGTTTTTATTTTTATTTGGGGGGACTTACCGTGGAGAGACGTCTTTTGAGGATAAGGCGTTGGATCGACAGAAGCATAGAGGCCTGCAGGCGAGGCAGGCCAAGGGATGTGTTAGTCGAACTTGAATGTGCCGAGGCGGAGATGCGAATCGCCAGGGAAGAAATTCTGACCCTCATCTCAGGTTCAAAGAGCCATCGCATCTTTTTGCCGTTGAAACAGGCCTTCGTGTCTGTACTAGTGGCAGCTGTCTTTTTAGTGGCGCTGGCTTTGCCGACCTCTATGGAGGTGATCGGAAGCAGCGGCGAAAGAGCGCAGGCTTCAAGGCCGAGAGATGTCGAATCCCTTCGTTTGAGTCTGATAACCGATGAAGAGGAAAGGCTTATCATGGCTTTGCGAAAAAGTTTAAGCGATACAAACCTGGGGCGCTTCTACGATCCGGGAGAAGCTTCCGTGGCTGAGGCGAAGTCCGGGGAAAGGGAAACCTTAAAGGGCAAAAAGGATGACCTTGGCAGAAAAGATTTTGCGAAAAACGTAAAAAATGAGTCAAAGGACTTACCCGAAGAGAAAAAGAGTGGTGTATCATTTGAGGAAGCCATGTTGGAGGATTTCTTGAGGTTGGTTCGCCTTGGAGAGAAAGCCCTCAAGGGTCAAGAGGAGGCTGCCGTAGAGTTTTCAAATTGAAGGAGTGATCTCGGGGATGAAATTTTTCATTAGAATTGTGATATTCAGCTTAGTTTTCATGCTTGTAAATTCACCCCTTGCTTTTGCCCAGACGATGCCCAACGTTGTGGCCGTAGAGGTAGAGGGCAATCGGCAGGTGGACACCAACTACATACTGTCAATAGTCGGCACAAAAGCAGGCCAACCGGCAGAGCGGGAACAGATCGATAAGGATGTAGAGGCCATATATAATTTGGGCTTTTTCTCCTATGTCGACGTCAGAGTCGAGCCTGTAGCGGATGGCATCAAGGTAGTTTACGTGGTACAGGAAAACCCTGTCGTAAAGGAAATAAGGTTTGAAGGAAACGAAGTATATAGCGAGGATGAACTTAAAGAGCTTGTCTTTACGAAGCCGGGCAACATCTTCAACTCCGTCTTCTTCAGGCACGACCTCGAGAGGATCAGAAACAAATACCAGGAAGACGGCTATGCGATGATGCGAGTGCGGGATGTGCAAATTGAAGAAGGCATCATTACGGTAAAGATACTTGAACCCAAGGTCGGAGAAATTGCCGTGCAGGGAAACGAAAAAACTAAGACTTACGTTATAGAGCGGGAGATAAAGCTAAAACCGGGAGATCATTTCAACGCCAATGTGCTGAGACACTCCCTCAACAAGCTTCAGAGGATGGGATACTTCGAGACGGTGAACGTCGGTTTCGAGCCCACTCAGGACCCCGCCTTCGTAAACATCATAGTCTCAGTGGAGGAGCAGAGAACCGGAAGGATTGGCCTTACCATAGGTCACGGCTCAAGCAGCGGATGGAGCGGTGGCTTGTCTTACGAGGACACCAACTGGAAGGGGTTGGGCCATATCGCGTCTGTCGGATTTGAGACGGGTAAACGGGACCAATATTGGATCAGCTATGAAGAGCCCTTTATGGATGTCGATTATTACTCTTGGAGAGTAAACCTCTATAGGTGGGAGTGGGACGACATAGAAAACTACATAGGTGGGGAATCGGTCTTCGAGTACGAAGAAACCAGGACCGGCATATCCGTGGGAGCGGGCAAGAAGTTCAAACGCGACCCCAGGTTTAGCTGGTATGCAACGCTTGATTGGCACGATTCGGATATATCCTACGATGATATACGCTGGTACAGTGATTTCGAGAGCGCGGCGAGGGAAGTTAGCCAGAGTGATACCACCGGGAAATATACAGACAAGAGTGTGGAAGAAATTCAAAGGATATACTTCGACGAACACATGCAATCGGGGAAGACCTTCTCCATCACGGGCAGGCTGCAACGTTCTACTTTGGACGAGTATTTGAGCTATCCAAAGGGAGATGTCGTCAGCTTAAACGTAGAACAAGCGCTGGATTTCCTGGGCAGCGACTGGGACTTCACCAAATACTGGCTCGAAGCCAGATATTACACGCCAGTAACCAGAATAGGGGAGGTCTTCGATATCGACCTTGGGACGGAAGACACGCCCGTGATTTTCGCCGCCCGCGTGAGGGCAGGCTTTTCAAGCGGCGAAATTCCATTCATGGATCAGTATTTTTTGGGTGGAGACAGGGACCTTCGTGGTTATGAAGAGGACGAGTTTTACGGTACTGAGATGTTTTTGGCCAACTTCGAGTTGAGGATACCCTTAGAGCAGGCTTTTGGGCTAGTCTTTTTCTACGACGCCGGAAACGCCTGGGGGGATAGCGATCCTTTGATAGATTATCTTTATAAGACCGTAGGCCATGGCGAAAGCCGATCTTCCAGCTTCGATATTTCGGATCTGCATGATTCTTACGGCATAGGAGTTCGCGTGAGAACACCCCTCGGCAACTTGCGCATAGATCTGGCCGAAGGAGAATACGAAACCTATACGCACTTCGGGTTCGGCGAGCTCTTTTAAAGATAGGTCATGAGGCAGCTTAGGGGGGCGACAAAAGGGATCTTTTTTCTCCTTCTTTGGGCGAGCTTTTTCTGCGGGACCGCTCATGGGGATGTGAAAGTCTCTTTGATGGGTCCTCCCGATTGGCTTGTTGCGGCAATGAGAGAAAGCGTCATTGCCGTCATGAATGAGATGCCCGACTACGAAGTGAGCCGACAGGAAAGACTTCTTCGCATGGTATCGGAGAGGATCTTCGAGGGATATGAAATAAAGCGTGTGAACATAACGGGAGAAAGAGAGGTATTTATGGACTTTGTGTCAAAGGCAAAGCCCAAATGGAAGGTTGCCATCTCCGCTCCCAGACTAAGACAACCCTGTGACGGCTGGTTTTTAAAGGATATTTCTGGGGTTGATGAAGAAGTTCTAAATATGCTGAAAGACGTTCCCGTAGAGGCTTTAAAGTGGGCTGACGAGGTGTTTTTGAGGGAAGTTAATGGGATCGTCTCCTCCCGCCTTCCCGGTTGGGAGCCCCACGTTTTGGTGAGCCGAGAGGGCGATTTTCACGTTGTTAACATATCCTTCACGGCGACTCAGGATCTGATATTGACCTTCGATGCTCACATTTTTTCCAGGTCCCTGCCCTCCTTTTGGCAGTATGACATGCGCGAGAAGATGGCCGAAGGCCTGTCCCCCTTCGTCGGGATTCCAGTTAGCTGGGCTGCCAAGCACGAGAGGGATATAGAGCTTATTGTCGAGGAAAAATTGAAAGATATGTCATTTGCCGATACAGCAAAGATAGAAGTAGACACCAAATTTATGTCCTCGAGGATTGCAAGGGTCGAAACGAACGTAGAAAGCAAAAGATATGCATTCTACGTTTGGGGGGCAGCTTACGGCGGAACGGAGGACAAATCCACTGAACTGGGATTGCACTTCGGACGTAAGGCACAACCTTTTCCATCCTGGGATGTGGAACTTTACGGAGAGGCCATCCTTTCTTTAGATGACGGAGACAGCGAAGAGAGGTTGGGGTTGAGGTGGTCTCCCTACAGAGATATTTGGGTGGGCACCGAGAGAGAGCTTGAGGAAGATAAGACTTGGTATAGACTGTGGATAGAGGGCGGCATCAAGGCCTTTTACGCTTGGTGGCGCTATTCCGAGGACAGCGAAAACAATGCTGCATTGGGCTACCGCTTTACTGAACATCTTTCCTTGGAGATCTACCTGGACGAGCGAGACGATGACGAGGTCAGCGTGCGAGCGGTAGGCAATTTTTGAGGTTTTTGAAAGGAAGAGAGCTATGAAGAATTTCGATAGGGCCTGGAGTCTTTCCAAAGTTGCGACTTATTTGGAGGGCAGGTTGGCGGGAGATCCGGAAGAAGTCGTTTTGGGGATTGCTTCCCCCGAGGAGGCCGCCCCAAATTATCTATGCGTCGTGTGGGAAAAGAAGTGGCTTCAGAAGCTGGGGGAGAGGGTTTTTGTGATAGCTCCCGTGAATTGGCTGAGTCCAGGTCAAAGGGGAGTGGAAATCGAAGATCCGAAGAAGGCTTTGATTAAGTTGCTCTCCCTTTTCGAAAGGCCGCGTTCCTCGCAAGGGGGCGTTCACCCCTCAGCCGTCGTACATGAAAGAGCTTCAGTGGATCCTTCCGCATATGTAGGTCCTTTGTGTGTTGTGGATGAGGGGGCCGTGATATCTGCTAACGCCATCCTTGAGGCACACGTTTATGTAGGAAAAAACGTCTTTATTGGCGAAGGAACTGTAATTGAACCAAATGCGAGTATATACCACGATGTAACCTTGAAAAAAAGGTGTCTCATCCATACAGGCGCTTCCCTTGGTTGCGAAGGGTTCGGATTTTACAACGACAAGGAAGGTCTTATAAAGATCCCTCAAGTGGGAGGTTTATTGGTGGAAGACGACGTCGAGATCGGTGCCCTGACGAGCATAGACAGGGGAACAATTGGGGATACCCATATAGGTCCAGGCACCAAGATAGGAGACTGCGTCCATATAGGTCATAACGCAAAAATAGGCTCAAACTGCATAATAGTAGCCATGACCGGAATCGCCGGAAGCGCGGTAATAGAAGATAACGTGATTATGGCCGCCCAAAGCGGTGTCAAGGATCACGTAAAGGTAGGGAGAGGAACGATAGTGGCGGCCAAATCGGGGGTGACCAAGGACATTCCTCCGGGAATGATGGTCTCCGGTTTTCCGGCGAGAGACCACAGGGAAGAATTAAAGATTCAGGCGTTAATGCAGAAGTTGCCCGAAATATACGAAAGGCTCGTGCATCTGGAACGAAAATTAGGAGTGAAAGATCGCGATGGCAAAAAGAACGACCCTTCGAAGAACAATAGAAGTTAAGGGCAAAGGGCTTCACAGCGGAAGGGAGAGCGCTATTGCCTTGATTCCTTCCTATCGGGAAAGTGGTATAATGATCTGCGCTTCGAAGGGGAAAAATCTTTATCCCATCGGAGATTGTGAGCTTTTCTCGCCCGGCAGGTCTACCTGTCTGGTTTTGCCCGATGGCGAGATAATTTATACCGTGGAACATCTTCTGGCATCCCTTTATGGTATGGGTGTAGATGATGCAGTTGTAGTTGTAGAGGGAGGAGAAGTCCCCATATTTGACGGCAGCGCCTTGCCATGGGCGGAGCGCATAAAAGATGTCGGTCTGGCGGAAAAGGATGACGGCGAAGAAAGGCCCATAAATTTGTCATCTCCCCTGCTTGTGGAAGACGACGAGACTGGGGCGTGGGTTGCCTGCTTTCCCTCCGATGTTCTAAAAGTGAGCTATATAATATCCTTTGATAACGACTTCATAGGGACGCAGGTCTTTTCTTCAGTCGTAACGGAGGAGACTTTCCTTAAAGATTTTGCTCCTGCCAGGACTTTCGTAAGGCTTGAAGATGTGGATGAGCTAAAAAAGCAGGGTTTGGCCTTAGGCGGTAGCCTGGACAATGCATTGGTGTTCGATGATAAGGGATTGGTAAACGATACTTTCTTGCGCTTTGAAAACGAATGCGTCAGGCACAAGGCGGTGGATCTGCTGGGGGATCTGTCTTTAGTGGGCAAGTTCCTTTGTGCTCACGTCGTTGGGTTTAAGGCTGGCCACAGGCTGCATTTGCGGATGGTGGAACGTTTAAAACGGTTGTGCAGAGGTGATATGAGTTGACGATTGACGAGGATAAAATTGTTGATATTGATATCCATAAAATAATGAAGTGCCTTCCCCATCGCTATCCCTTTTTGCTTGTAGACAGGATTTTGGAGCTCGGCGAAGGGAAAATAGTAGGGCTAAAAAATGTCACCATCAACGAGCCCTTCTTTCAGGGACATTTCCCCGATGAGCCTGTCATGCCGGGCGTGCTTGTCTTAGAGGCCATGGGTCAGGTCGCTGCCATGATGATAGTGCTCCGTCCGGACATGCAGGGGATGGTCACCTATTTGACGGGAGTGGATAAGGCCAGGTTCCGCAGGCCCGTGTGTCCTGGCGATCAGTTGATCACGGAAGCGCTGGTGTGTAAGCTAGGAGGGCGCGTTGGACAGGTTAAGGCCACGGCCAGGGTTAATGACGAAATGGCAGCCGAGGCGACGTTTAGCTTCGTGGTGGCCAAGAATTTATTACAGAAGGGGTAACTATGAGAGTGACAATACATCCAACGGCAATAGTCTCTCCCGAAGCGGAGTTGGGGGAAGGAGTGGTGATTGGGCCCTATAGCATAATAGAGCCCAAAGTTCGTATAGGGAGAAATACATACATTGGATCCTATGTCAGGATTCTAAGCAACGTCGAAATAGGTAGCGACTGCAGGATATACGAAAACACCATACTTGGCGGCGAACCTCAGGATCACTCCTTCAAAGGCGAGATGACTAAGGTCATCATCGGCGATCGAACGATTATAAGAGAGAACGTTACCGTGCATCGTGCCACGGGAAAGAGCAATGTGACACGAATAGGTGACGACGTATTTTTGATGGAAGGCGTCCATGTCGGGCATAACGTTAAAATAGGAAACTACGTTACGGTGGCAAATAAAAGCGGACTTGCAGGGCATTGCGAAGTCGAAGATAACGCCAATTTGGGCGGAATGGTAGGTGTTCATCAGTTCGTAAAGATTGGTAAGTTGTGCATGGTTGGAGGCTTGTCAAAGGTCGTGAAGGATATTCCTCCCTTTACCCTGGCAGACGGGCGCCCGGCGAGGCTTTATGGTATAAACAGGATCGGTTTGCAGAGGGCCGGTTTCAATTCGACCCAGAGGGATCACGTAAAGAAAATATATAAAAGGCTTTACCATAACGATATTCCCTTGCGGCAGGCGCTGGATTTGATTCGCAGCGAAGACGTCGAGGATCCGATAGTCAGGGAAATCGTGAGCTTTTTCGAGAGATCGCGCAGAGGATTGGCGCCCTGGCCGAGAGTGCGTCCTACGTGGGAGATGTCGAATGATGATTAAGCTTTTGGCCATGGACGTGGATGGTACCCTGACCGACGGATCGGTATATATGGACGGAGAGGGACACGAATTCAAGCGCTTCGATATCCAGGATGGAATGGGCATTGCTCTCTTAAGGCGCGAGGGCATAGAAATAGCTTTAATAAGCGGCCGTTTTTCAGCGTCGACGGATCAGCGGGCCAAGGATCTGGGGATTTCTTTGGTCTTTAACGGCGTAAGGGATAAATTAGGCACCTTGAAGTCCTTAACCGAAAAATTGGGCTTGAGAGATGAGGAGGTAGCCTATATAGGTGACGACGTAAACGACATAGACTGTATCAAGTGGGCAGGCCTTGGCATTGCCGTTGCTAACGCGAGGCCTGAAGTCCTGGAAGCGGCCGGCTATATTACCAGGTCTTCTGGCGGCATGGGAGCTGTGAGGGAAGTGGCCGATTTATTGCTGAAAGAAGGAGTGTAGTTAGAGGTTATGGCTGAATTTCGCCTGAAATTTAGGTTATTGGATAAATTCATAATAACCGAATTTTATCCTACTTTCGTTTTTGGAGTAATGGTCTTTACCGTGCTTTTGGTTGCCGGCGACTTGCTTTTTGATATCGCCGATTTGCTCATCCAAAGCAGGGTTCCCTTCAGCATAGTAACCAGGCTTTTCGTATACCGCCTGCCCGGCGTAATAGTTCTCACCTTGCCTATGGCGGCTTTGCTTGCCACGATACTGAGCTTCGGAAAGCTGGCAACGCAATCGGAGCTCACAGCCCTCAGGGCTTCGGGGATTAGTTTTTATCGCATACTGCGCCCTGTATTCCTTGCAAGTATTTTAATTGGCGGCTTTGCCCTCCTTCTCAACGAAACCTTGGTGCCTTTGGCCGATAGGGCTGCCGATAATATAATGCGATACGAAGTTGCCAGGCAGAAACCATCCCTGCTCAAGGAGCAGATGTTTTTAAAGGAGGAGAGGGATGGCGCTCTGTCGAGAGTGATCTATATAGGCAAGCTGTTTCCCCAGGAGGGCAACATGGATGACGTCCTCATCCAGGAGTTTGAGTCGGGAGAAATTACCCGCATCATGACGGCCAAAAACGGAGACTGGAAGGAGGGCCAATGGTGGCTTTACAACGGTCAGGTTTTTAATGTCACCAAGGAAGGATTCGTAGAGCCGCTCTTCAGTTTTGAAAAACAACAGCTGTCTCTGCCCCTGTCGCCTTCTCAAGTTGTAACGAGTTCGCAGGATCCGAAAAAAATGAGCGCCTTTGAACTGTATAACTATATAAAGCTCATGAATGTACAGGGTTCTGACGTGAATTCACTGTGGGTGCTGTTACACCTTAGGTTGGCCGTGCCCTGGGCAAGCGTGGTGCTGGCTTTGGTGGGAGCGTCCGTAGGAGCTGGAACAAGGAGGTCGGGCTCAGGAATGGGCATAGGGGTTTCTATCTTATTGGTTTTTGCCTACTATGTGTTCATGTCCTTCTGCCGTTCTCTGGGTCAGGGCGGTTATATTCCTCCCTTGTTGGCTGCCTGGATGCCCAACTTGATTTTCCTTGCGTGTGGCGCCTTTATGGTTAAAGGGGCTAACAGGTGAAGACGATGGACTGTAAAACTATAGCTCTTATAGCTGGAGACGGACAACTGCCATTGGAAATTGCCCGCCGCCTTACCTGCAAAGGCTGCCCCCCTGTCGTATATTCTTTTGGAGAACATGCGGGGCGTCTTTCCAAGTATGCCCTGGAGTTGGTGAGGTTATCGGGGTTAAGTCTCGGCTTTTTGTTCGACGATATGAGATCTAGGGGTATTAAAGAAATAATAATGGCCGGGGTCGTTCCCAAAACGCTGATGTACCATCAGGGGCTACAGGATTCGAAGCTAAGGCAGCTGCTTAAAAAATTGCATTCCAGGGACGATCACAATCTTTTGGCCAATATCGTCTCCGCCTTCGAGGCCAGCGGTTTTCTCGTCGTCGGGTATAGGGATCTCATATCTGACTGGTTGGCGACGGAAGGGCACATAGCAGGCAGATATGTTACGGAGGAGGAGTTGGATGACGTAGATTACGGCAGGAAAGTCGCAAAAGCGCTTCTTCCCCTGTCGTTCGGCCAAACCCTGGTGATCCACAAAAGAGCTGTTGTTGCCGTAGAGGCCATGGAAGGGACGGACGCCATGCTGCTTCGAGCCGGCAGTTTGACAAGGGGCGGAATAGTTCTTAAAATGATGCGTCCCGATCAGGACGAACGTTACGATTTGCCCACCGTGGGCATAAAAACCTTGCAGAACATGTCGAATGCCGGGCTCAAGTGTTTGGCAATCGAAGCGGACAGGACGATTATCATCGAACCCAATGAGTTCAAACGTTATGCAGAAAGCTTCGATATCGCGGTTTTGGGGGTTAGACATTGAGTCTTTTTTTAAGTTGCGGCGAAGCCTCCGGAGACCATTATGCCGGGAGGCTTATAGAGGCCATTAAAAGCAAAATTGTCCCTGTCTGGGGTATGTTCGGCCCCGAAGGAACGATGGCCGGAGGCCATGCCCTGTGGGGTCTGGAGGAACTCCAGGTAATGGGCATCTCGGAAGCCTTTAGGGAGATTCCTAGGCTCATGCGTTTAAAAAACGCAATGGCCGATAGAGTCTTGAGTGAAATGCCTTCATGCGTGGTAGTTATAGATAGCCCTGATTATCATATCCCCCTGATTAAGGCCTTGAGGAAGAGGGGGTACGCTAAGCCCGTATTTTATGTCTCGCCTCCCACTGCCTGGGCCTGGCGAAGGGGCAGAGCCTCTGCGTTGAGGGATTTAAAGGTCGTTTGTCTTCCCCTCTTCGAGATGGAACACCTTTTTTATAAACAAAGGGGCGTGGAAAGTCATTGGACAGGCCATCCCCTCCTCGACGACCTGTCGGGCTACGTTCCAAAGGAAAGGGTGTTGAAAAATACTGACGCTTCGCCCATAGCGGCACTTTTGCCGGGAAGCAGGTCAAGCGAAACGAGGCGTCTTGCTCCTGTTTTAAAGGATGCCGGTTTAATGCTTCAAGAGATGGGATATCATCCGGTAATTTCCATAGCGAAAAACCTATCTGCTCGAGACAGGGAAATGATAAAAAGCATATGCCATCCTCTGACTTTCTTTGAGGGCAAAGGGGTGGATTTAATTTCCCAATCACAAATTGTTGTCGGAGCTTGCGGCACTGCTGCGGTAGAAGCGATGATGTTCGATAAGTTCATGGTGGTCCTATATAAGGCGTCGCTTTTGAGTTATATAGTTTTTAAGGTCATGGTTAAGACAAAGTGGGTGTCCATGCCAAACGTTTTGCTCCGGCGGGAGGTATATCCAGAATTGTTGCAGGGCAAGGCAAATGTAGGTGCGATAAAAAGGGCGATATGTATGTACCTGGAAAATTCCGCAAAAATACATACGGATTTGCTAGAAGCGAAAAATAAAATGGGAAGAAGGGGAGCTTATCGGCTCTGGGCCGATGTCATTCTCGAAAGGGTAGGAAGATGAAGTACGTATATATACTCAGCAACGGACCTGGAGAGCTGTGGGATTGGGCCAGACCTGTGGCATATGAATTGGCAAAAAACGAAATTAAGCCCCTTCTTTGGTTGTTGCCCTGTCAGTACGCTTCGGGTATGGAGCGCGCTTGCGCCGAGTTAATTCCCTTTCATGACGTTATAGGTCCCTACAATTGGGCGAAGACCTTTGCCGAGATGAGGAAGGCGAAGGACGTGGGCCTGGTAATGCAGTTAGGCGGTGACCTAATGTTTGGAAGGTTTTTGTCTAAGACCTCAGGGGCCAAGCTTTTTTGTTATACCTACGGTAAGAAAAGAGGTTTGCCAAAATGTTCTAAGGTGTTCACCGCCTACCAGGTAATGGCAAGGAGCATCAAGGGCGATGGAGTATGCCCCCATGTCATCGGAGACCTGGTCGCCGATTCTTTGAAGTTAAATTCCGTGCCGTTTGGCGGGGATGAATTGTCGCCCAAGGGATCGTCATCCTCAAGAAGGGTGGCCTTTTTCCCCGGAAGCAGATTCTCCATAAGAAGGAAAGCGTTGCCTTTCCTGCATGAGGTTTGCTTGTACCTTAAGTCCGTCATGGACGTGGAAGTAGTGACGTTGCTTTCGCCCTTTTCATTGAACGATGAAGTGTATGCTTGGAAGGAAGCGGGGTTAAACCCAAGAAGACAGCCCGCATCTACAGTATTGAAAGGCGTAGATTTGGCATTGACGCAACCGGGCACTAATACTCTGGAGCTTCTTTATTTGAAAGTCCCCACATTGGTGGCCGTTCCGTACGCATTTTTGAGCGATATACCCTTTAGCGGATTTAAGGGGGCACTGCTTCGCTTGCCTTGGATCAAAGGCAGGGTTTTCGATCTTTTATCGAAAAAGAGAGGCATGCTTTCCTGGCCCAACAAGATACTGGGAAGAGAATTAATGCCCGAGCTGGTCGGAGATTTTACGCCAAAGCAGATTGCAGAGGCCATGGCTCGTTTTTTAAAGGACGACACCTGGCTTAAAGAAACTTCTGCATCTATGGACAGATTTTCGCCCGCGAGGGGGGCTTCTAAAAAATTGGTCGAGGAGATAAAACAATGTCTCGTTTGAAGGATAAATTCTTGAACGTTGCTTCTGGAAATACCTATTTGCGCTTGGTGCGATACTTAAGGCCATACCTTGGGAGACTGTTTGCTGCCATAGCGTGCATGACCTTATCTTCCATTATGGCTGTGCTGCCTCCTTGGCTGTTGAAGAACATCGTCGATGACGTCTTGATACGAAAAGACCTCTTTATGCTAAACTTTCTTGCCTTGGGGATAGTATTAATCTACCTTTGCAAGGCAGTCTTTTCTTACGGGCAGACTTATCTGATGAACTGGGTAGGGCAGAAGGTGATAATGGATATTAGGGTCCAACTTTACGACCACATGCAGAAAATGTCCTTTCGCTATCTCTACAAGTCGCGGATCGGCGATTTGATTTCCCGAATCACCAATGACGTTATGATACTCCAAAACTTGGTAACTAACGTTATTATCGATTTGGTCGTTCATAGCATAACCTTCGTTGCCGTGATAATATTTTTACTCATTTTGAACTGGCGACTTGCAGTGATTACCTTTGTAGTCCTGCCCATCACGGCCTATGTTTTAAACGTGGCCTCGAAAAAGTTGCGCGTGGTAGGTTACGAGATACAGGAAGAGCTGGGTAGAGTGGTTGCCATAGCCCAGGAAGCGCTCTCTGCGATAAGGATAGTCAGATCCTTCGCCACTGAAGACGAGGAGCTGGATAAGTTTAAGGGGCAAAATAAATCGAACTTTAGGGCGCTCATGCATGGCATGCAAATTCATGCTTTTTTGGAAGGAGCTGTCGAGGTCATATTGATAGGAGCCCTTGCCCTGATTTTATGGATCGGCGGAAGGGACGTAGTGGCGGGAAGGGCCACGCCGGGTGAGCTGATTGCCTTCATCGGTTATCTTGGCCTGTTAGTGCAGCCTGTCAGAGTGTTGAGCAAAGTGGTCTCGGGAGTGCAGAGGGGTCTGGCGGCCGCCGACAGGATATTTGAAGTTCTGAACGTTTCGACGGAGGTACGCCCCCCCAGGTCGCCTGCCGTGTTAAAGGATGTCAAGGGCATGATCGATTTTGAGGATATCTATTTTGCCTACGAGGATGAAAATTGGATTTTAAGGGGCATAAATCTTCACATCTGTCCGGGGGAAAAAGTGGCGATCGTGGGTCATACGGGGGCCGGGAAGTCCACCTTGGTCGACCTGATACCCAGGTTTTACGACCCGAATCAGGGATGCGTCAGGATAGATGGTCATGATGTAAGACAGCTCGATTTGAAGACCCTTAGAAGGCACATTGGAATAGTACCGCAAGATCCCGTTCTCCTTAAAGGTTCCATAGCCTACAACATTGCTTACGGATGCCCCTGGGCCTCCCGCGAAGACATCGTGGAGGCGGCGGACAGGGCAGGCATACTCGACTTCGTCAAGAGCTTGCCAAGGGGCTTCGATACCGAGGTCGGAGAGCGGGGGGTCACTTTAAGTGGCGGGCAACGTCAGCGCATCGCTATTGCGAGGGCCATCGTGAGAAATCCCAGAATACTCATAATGGATGAAGCGACATCTTCTTTGGATGCCGCTATGGAACAGCATATTCATGAATCCATGCAAAGGGCTATGGAGGGGAGGACTTCTCTGATCATTGCACACAGGCTCTCTACGGTCAGAAACGCCGATCGCATCATAGTGTTGGAGAAAGGCGAAATTGTCGAAGAAGGCGACCACGATACCCTGCTCAAACGGGAAGGAGTGTACGCAAATCTCTACTCTCTCCAAATGGGCGAAAAATCCAGAGCTTAATTGATCCTTAGGAAGCCATTATTTCTCCTGCAATGTTAACCGCATGGTCTCCTATTCTCTCTAGGTGGCTTAGCATGTCAAGAAATACGACGCCCGAGGCGGGATAACATATTCCTTGGTTCAATCTCTTTATGTGTCCTGCGCGGAGCGTTCGTTCCAAATCATCGAGTACGTCGTCCATGGCAATGATGCTGGCCGCCTTTTGCTTGTCGTCCTTCTCAAGGGCTTCGACCACTGTTTTCACGGATTCGACAGCTTTGTTCATCATCTCGTCTAGCTCCTCTACCGCTTGTTGCGAAAAGGGGAGGTTGTGTTTCTCGCGATAGTCGGCGAGCTCTACTATGGCTGTGGCGTGATCGCCGATCCGTTCTAGGTCGGCGGATATGCTTATTGCTGAAGTGAGGATTTTCGCTTGCGCACTGTTAACATCCTGTTGAAATATCTTCGCGACGTAGTAACTTATGGCCTCTTCGATCTCATCGATTACTTCCTCGATGTTGTTGAAGCGCTTTCGATCTGCTTTGGGATCTCCTCTAAATATGGCGATGGCCGTTTCCAGGTTATCGAGGCACAGGTTTGCCATTCTCACGACTTCTTTTTGGGTCTGTACGACAGCCATGAAGGGAACGGAGACCAGCTTCGCATCCAGATATTTTGGCCCATGCTCTATAGTCATCTCCGATCCCTTGACTAGCCTGCATACTAAGGCGATAAATCGAGGGGCAAAGGGGAGCAATACAAGAGTGGTCGTAACGTTAAATATGGTGTGAGCGTTGGCTATTTGCCTTGCAGCATCGAACCCGGAGCGTACAACTGCACTTTCAAGAGGCTTCAGAAAGGGCAGGAAAATCAGCACCCCAATGACGTTGAAGAGCAGGTGGGCGTAGGCCGTCCTTCTTGCGGCTAAGGAAGTATTGATGGATGCCAGCAGGGCAGTTGAAGTAGTGCCGATGTTAGCGCCGAGTACCATGGGCAGTGCAGCGCTTATGTCTACGACGTTTCTTGCAGCCAATGCTACCAGAAGGCCGGTCATCGCAGAGGAAGACTGTAATAGTGTTGTCAAAGCCGCCCCGGCAATTATGCCGATTAGGGGGTGGGTTTGTCCGATGCACAGAAAATTGACGAAAGGCGCGTAGGACTGGAGGGACGACATGGCATCGCCGGCGATGGAGAGGCCCAAAAATAATAGGCCGAATCCGAGAAAACAATCGGCCCATCCTTCTTTTATGCTCTTTCTCTTTCCCAAAAGCATCAGAGCCATTCCAAGAGCTATTGCAGGCAGGGCAGTTCTTTCGAGCTTAAAGGCTACCATTTGTGCTGTTACGGTGGTACCTATGTTGGCGCCCATTATAACTCCAATCGCCTGTTCGAGCCTCATTATCCCTGCGTTTACAAAACTTACACACATGACCGAAGTGGCGCTGGAGGATTGAATTATAGCGGTAACTATTATACCTACGATCACGCCCGAGAATCGATTCGATGTAAGCTTCTCGAGAAACCTTCTCAAGCGATCCGCCGCTATCTTTTGCAGCCCTTCCCCCATTTTCGACATTCCGTATAAAAACAGAGCTATACCGCCTAAAGCAACAAGTGCCGTTTCCAAATCAAAATCCCCCACTTTTGAGATTTTGTTCCCTTATGTTATAGCATAATTTTGGCCTCTTGGGTGATATAATGAACGATATCTTCCGCGTTTGGCCGAGGGTTTCATGAAAAGAAAAATTTCCTATTGCACATGGTGATTAAAATGAAAGGATTTCTCAATAAATATTTGGAGTATACGAGGGGGAGGGCCAAAAACTTCCTCTTCGGCCTTATTTTTACCCCCTTGGGATACATATACAGCCTTGGGGTGGTCTTTCGCAATTTCTCCTTTGATCATGGATTCAGAAGCTCACACGAACCGCCTCTGCCGGTTATAAGCGTCGGTAATATAACTATGGGAGGTACCAATAAGACCCCCTTCGTGGAGATGCTTGCAAGAAAATTCATGGGATTGGGGTTACGTCCAGGGATCATTACCAGAGGTTATGGCGGAAAACAAAAAGGCAAAGCTCCTGTCCTCATAATGAACGGCAAAGGGGATCGTAACGAAGTGGGCGACGAATCCCTGCTTCTTTCTTCCAGGTTGCCCGGCGTTCCCGTGTCAGTTTCGTTGGACAGGCTTGCGGCCCTGGAAAAGCTGTCATCCGAGGGTAACGTCGACATTGTTATATCCGACGATACCTTTCAACACAGGCGAATGGTGCGAGATGCGGATGTTGTTTTAGTCGATGCAACCTGTCCTTTTGGCAACGGGAAGCTCTTTCCTGCCGGTATTTTGAGGGAATCGCCGGAAAACCTAAAAAGAGCCCACATTTTAGTAATAACCAAGGCCGATCAGGTTAAGGCTGAAAAGCTGGATGCCTTGATAGAAGAGGTGCGTAAATATGTCCCGGACAAGCCGATTTTTACATCTAGGCTGGCACTTGAAAAGTGGAAACGATGGGATGGAAGCAGGCTGATCGATGCAGAACCCTTGACTTCGGGGACTCCTGTAGTAATATTTTCTGCCATCGGAAACCCGCCAAGCTTTCGCAGCTTTGTCGAAAAGATGGGGTTGGATGTCAGGGGGGAATTGCGTTACAGAGATCATCACCTGTACTCTGGGAAAGATCTAATCGACATAAAGAACTATTGTGGCGCTTTGGGAGCTAAAGCTGCCATATGCACCGAAAAGGACGTCTATAACCTTCCAGGAGGTTTCGATATGGGCTTTCCGATCCTCATTCCAAGCGTGGTGACTGCCATGGGCGAGGAGAGAAGTTTCTTTGAAAGCCTTGTAGAAACGTTACGACCTAAGATAGTGGTATCTTCCAACGGACATGGCGAAGATTCCATGGCCTGTATGTTGATCGAGCGGATCAAAAAGGACCTGCCTGAAGCGAAAATATATGCTTTTCCCCTGGTAGGCAAAGGCAAGCCTTTTCAGGATTCCGGCATAGAGATCTATCCCCCACCGCTTGATACTCCAAGCGGTGGGGTCATCAAATACAGCTTCCTCGAGCTCTTGAGGGACATAAGAGCAGGATTGCTCGGCCACGTCAAAAGACAGCTGGATGCCTGGGGCAGGCTGAGGGGGAAGATCAGGACCCCCCTCTGTGTTGGCGATGTATATCTTTTACTGCACGCTTTGTATGGCCAGGGAATTCCGCCCATGCTTTTGGCGACGGCCAAGACCGTCTATTTAAGAGGTCATTTCTTTATAGAGAAGTTGATCTTAAAAAAGAAGTCCAGGATAGTTTGGACGAGGGACGAACATACTGCCCGCGAACTGAAAAAAAGCTCCGTCAATGCCGTTTACTCGGGAAATCCAATAATGGATCTGGCAAGTGATAATAATAATTGGACCTTAGAAGATCCTTGGCCTAAGGCCGAGGGATACCGGGTGCTTCTATTGCCTGGAAGCAGACAGAACGCCTATAGAGATGTAAGGTTGTTATTAAATGCTGCAGAGTTGATAAGGGAACAAGTAAGAGCAAATTTTTTAATGGTTATAGCTCCAAGCATCGAGTGGGACAGGATGGCGTCGAGTCTTGACGGTTATTCATTGGAAAATGGATTTGTAAAAAAGGGGGAAATGGAAGTCCTCGTATCCTTTTGTCCCGTTCCGGCTGCTGCCAGAAGAGCTGACATACTGCTCGGTTTGGGCGGCACGGCCAATCAGGTGTGTGCGGGATTGGGCGTTCCCGTCGTTTCCATCGATGACAAGGGAAAAAGGGTCCAAAAAAGGCTCTTGGGAGAGGCGGAAGTCCTCCTTAAAAGGGATCCCAAAACCCTTGCTTACGAAGCAATATCGATTCTTAGGGATAGGGAAAGATACGAAGCCATGTCTTCGGCAGGAAAGTTGAGAATGGGCAAACCGGGTGCGATAGAGGAAATATCGAGATACGTCCTATTCGAGTTAGGATGGAAACATAGGCATGACCTATATTGCGCCCTGCGAAGCAGATTTCACGGTTATCATGAAACGCTCGAAAAGAAGGAGGTTAAATCAGGCGTTGAATAAAGATGTTTTAGCGGTAGTCCCAGCAAGATACGGCAGCACTCGATTGCCATGCAAGCCCCTCGTAAATATTTGCGGCAAACCTTTACTTTACTGGGTGTTAAAGGGACTGTCGGCATGTAATGTAGACGAGATAGTAGTTGCTACCGATCATAAGGAGATTGCCGATTACGCCATAGAGGAAGGCTATGAGGCGGTGATGACCCCCTTGGATCTGCCCTCTGGAAGCAACAGGACAGCCTGGGTTGCAAGAGAAAGAGATGCCGATATAGTTTTAAATGTGCAAGTAGATGACCCTATGGTAGGTCCTGATATGATCGACCCCTTGATAGCGGCACTCGGTAAATCAGAAGAAATAGATATTGCCCTCCTAGTGAAACGGATTGAGAAGGAAGAGGAAATTCCAAACCCCAATATCGTCAAGGTGGTATTCGACCAAAGGTGGCGTGCCCTTTACTTCAGTAGATCTCCCATTCCTTACGAGAGGAACAAGGGAGCGACGTATTATAAACATATTGGCCCTTATTGTTACAGGAAAAGTTTTCTGCTTGAATTCGATTCGTGGCCCCAGACTCCCCTGGAGAGGATCGAGAGCTTGGAGATGTTGCGCATTTTGGAGAGGGGCTACGATATTTTGTGCCTTGAGACCGAGAGAGACACCATAGAGATAGATACGCCCGATGATGTTTCAGCCTTCGAGAGATATTTAAGAGAACATGGAGATGATCTGCCTTGGTTAAAAAAATAACAATTGACGGCATGACAATAGGGGAGGGGCGGTTTGTTTTGGTTGCCGGCCCTTGTGTGCTGGAGAGCTTGGAGCTGGCTCTTGAAGTCGCCTGCGAAGTGAAGAAAATATGTGACGGTTTGGGCCTGGGTTATATATTCAAATCTTCTTTCGATAAGGCGAATCGCACTTCTATATATTCCTTTCGCGGTCCCGGGCTGGAGGTGGGTCTGCGGTGGTTGGAAGAGGTCAAAACTAAAGTGGGGGTTCCCGTCCTCACCGACATTCACGAGCCGAACCAGGCCGATATGGTTTCAAGCGTCGTTGACATCATTCAGATCCCCGCCTTTCTCTGCAGGCAGACCGACCTGATAATGTCGGCTGCCAAAACGGGCAAACCCCTGAACATCAAAAAGGCACAATTTTTGAGCCCCTATGATATGCGTTTTGTTCTTGAAAAGGCGAAGGAATCGGGCAACGATCAGGTTATTTTGTGCGAAAGAGGCACCACCTTCGGATATAAGCAGCTGGTAGTGGATTTTCGTTCTCTTTCCATAATGCGTTCCTTCGGTTGCCCCGTGATGTTCGATGCCACCCACAGCGTTCAGATGCCAGGCGGTCAGGGAGCCTCCAGCGGCGGGAAGAGACAGTTCGTCTTACCTCTTTCGCGTGCCGCGGTATCGGTGGGCATAGATGCTCTTTTCATGGAGGTCCATCCCGACCCCGACAACGCTAAAAGCGATGGCCCGAACATGGTGGCTCTTTCGAATTTGAGGGGGCTTCTCGAGGAATTGATTGCCCTTGACGACTTGGTCAAAAACAAGCTGGGTTGTGTCGAGATCGAGGAGGCGTAACCGATATGGAAAAGGCGATATATAAAGACAACAGAGAGCTTACCTTGTCTCGAGAGGACGAAGAGTTGCTCGAGGTCGGCAAAAGGGTATTAAAGCAGGAAGCGAAGGAATTGACCAATGCGTCATCGCGTCTCGGGAGGGAAATCATAGAGGCGGCGAAGTTGATATTTGACTGCAAGGGTCGCGTTGTGGTATGCGGCCTGGGAAAGTCGGGCATCATAGCCAAAAAGATTGCCGCCACCTTTGCATCTCTAGGTACGCCCTCCATCTTCCTTCATGCCACGGAAGGGGTGCACGGAGATCTGGGAATGGTATGCCGTGGCGATGTAGGGATTTTTTTGAGCAACAGCGGGCAAACCAACGAGGTGCTGGAAGTGGTTCCCTATTTTAAGCGATTCGGTATTCCCATAATAGCGATAACCGGCAACGTTTCATCTAGGCTGGGAAAAGAGGCGGATCTCGTTATTGATGCGAGCGTGGAAAGGGAGGCCGATCCGCTGGGATTGGCTCCTACCAGCAGCGCCGTGGTTCAGCTTGCCATCGGAGATGCTCTTGCAGTTATGGTCGCGGACTTGAGAAAGCTGAAAAGAGAGGATTTTGCGCTTTTTCATCCGGGAGGTTCCCTAGGGAAAAAACTGCTTTTAAAGGTAAGAGATGTCATGGGCAGTGAGGATAAACTTCCCTCAGTATCCCATAGGGCCACGGTGAGAGAGGCTCTCTTCGAGATAACAAGCAAAGGATATGGGGCTACGGTTGTCGTGGACGATGAGGGCAAGCTGAAGGGGATATTTACAGATGGCGACCTGCGCAGATTAATAGAGGATCGAGGAGAGGGTGGCGTCCTTTCTCTTCCCATTGCAGAGGTGATGACGAAAAATCCTAAGACCATAGACGCTGACGAGCTTGCCGCCAAAGGCGTCCTTCTAATGGAAAAACATGAAGTTAGCGTCTTGATAGTGGAAAAAGATGGATTGCCCATAGGCATGGTGCATCTACACGATATGCTCAAGGCGGGGGTGGCTTAACTGAACCTGAAGTCCTATTCTTTGTTGATCAGCCTTGCCTATTTGGGGCTTTTCCCCTATTTGAGAATACGTTATAGAGAGGGGTTTCATCAGAGAATAGGCAAGCTTGCAAAAGGGCAATTTAATAATACAAAGGACAGCCCAATTTGGGTTCACGGCGTTTCCGTAGGGGAAGTTCAGGCTGCCTTCCCTCTCATATATGAGGCCCGAAAAGGCGGCTGCTCTCTTCCTATATTCTTATCAACCGTGACTTGTACGGGAAAAAAGATGGCCGAAAAGCTGCTTTCGGAGCTCGTAGACGGGCATTTTTATTTTCCCTGGGATGTGCCTTGGATTATAAGGCGTTTTCTCGATGACCTCACTCCCAGGATTTATGTGGGGCTGGAGACGGAGATATGGCCTTGTCTGCTTCATGAGTTAAAAAAAAGGGAGATACCCTCTTTTTTGGTAAACGGCAGGTTTTCGGAGCGGTCCTTTAAGAAGGCCTGCAGATCCCGCGAGTTTTGGAAAGAGACCCTCGAGTGTTTTTCCAGGATATTGGTCCGTTCCTCCGATGACGCCGATAAACTCTACTATTTGGGCGTTAGTCCGGATAAAATAAAGATCATCGGCGACGTTAAAATTGATGCCTTGCTTTTAAGGCGTGATAGGGTCGACTCCGGCGCCTTAAGGGATAAATTGCATATAAGTGAGGAAGAACAGTGTCTGATAGCCGGTAGCACCCATAATGGGGAAGAAGCCGTTGTCCTCGAGGCTTTTGATTTGGTGAAAAAACAATTTCCAAAAGCCAAGCTGATCTTGGTGCCCAGGCACCCCGAGAGAGCTCGTGATGTATGCGCTTTGATCGGCGAAAAATTCGGAGTATCATTATATTCCGGATTGAAGGAAAATTGGGACATTTTGGTGATCGACGAAGTCGGTCTTTTGTTCGAGCTTTATTCTTTGGCCGATGCGGCCTTCGTCGGCGGGAGTTTGGTTCCTAAAGGAGGTCAAAACGTGCTCGAGCCGGCCTGTTTTGGCGTGCCCATAGCCTTTGGCCCCCACATGGAGGATTTTTCGATGCACGCCTCTGAGCTCGGCAAGATCGGTATTGCTCAAGTGGTGGAAGACAGCGCAAGTTTGGCTCGCTTATGGCTGAGTTCCCTGAAAATGAAGACCGAAAGCAGGAAAAGAGCCGTTGAATATGCGGAGAGCTTGGGCGGAGCAGCTGGACTTGCTATAAAAGAGATACTGGATTGCTTGAAAGGTAGAATTTAACGCATTAACAGGAGGGGTTACTTTGTCTTTTGAGATGTTCGTTCCGGGAAAGGCGTTTTTTGGAATCGGCAGCGTTTCTAAGGTAGGGAATTTGATGGGGGATGGCATGAAAAAGGCCATTATAGTCACGGATAAGAATTTGGCGAAGCACGGTACGGCGAAAAAGGTCGAGCAAATTCTTACAGCCAGAGGGGTAGATACGGTAATTTTCGATTCGGTGGAACCTGAGCCGTCTGTCGAAACTACCGACGAAGCTGCTTCCTTGGCCAAAAAATTTGGCGCCCAGGCTGTGGTGGGTTTGGGGGGAGGAAGCTGTTTGGACGTGGCAAAGGCCGTAAGCATCCTTTTAACGAATGAAGGGTCGGCTGCCAACTACCAGGGCTTGGGACTGGTCAAAAAGCCCGGTGTTTTAAAGGTAATGATACCTACCACTGCAGGTACTGGTTCGGAAGTGACTTTCACCGCCGTTTTGATCAGAAAAAGCGACGGTTTCAAAGGCGGCATCAACGACGAAAAATTGTTTGCCGATTACGCCATATTGGACCCCGAGCTCACGGTGACGGCACCTCCAAAAGTTACAGCCTCCTCTGGGATGGACGCCCTCATACATGCTTTGGAAGCCTATACCAGCAGGTATGCGACTTGGTTCAGCGACATGTTCGCCGAAGAAGCCCTAAGAAGAATAGGAAAATGGATCAGGGTGGCCACCTGGAATGGCAGAAACCTGGAGGCTAGAAGCCAGATGCAATACGCAGCCTATATGGCAGGATTGGCCTTGGTCCATGCGGGGGTGGGGGCCTGCCATTCCCTTTCGTATCCCTTGGGGGGGATGTTTGGGGTCGGGCATGGAGTGGCAAACGCCCTGTTAATCCCCCATGTGGTACGGGCCAATGCCTTGTGCTGTCCCGAGCGTTACACTGACGTTCTGAGATGGTTGGGATACATTGACGAAGAAGCCAATATTAATCCAAGGGATGGTGCCTTGCTTTGTGCGGAGGCCCTGGAGGAACTGCTCGAGGATTTAGAGCTGCCTACAACTTTAGAGTCTCTCGGCGTGGGCATCACAGAAAAACATTTTCCTGAGATGGCAGAAAAAGCTTTAGCAGTCAGCAGGCCAATGGAGAATAATCCAAGAGTTTTCGACAAGGATCTTTGTATCAAAATTTATGAGGAGGCGATGAAGTAATGCCGGGTTTTGAGCTGTTCGATCAGAAGGAAATAGACGCTCTGGCTGACGTAATTAAAAGAAAAGTGGTCCATAGGTATTCCTTTCAGGGCGTCAGAGAAGGGATTTACAGGGTGGCCGAATTTGAGGATGCTTTTGCTAAACGCGTTGGAGCTAAATACGCTTTGGGAGTAAGTAGCGGTTCAGCAGCTTTATATGTGGGGCTTAAGGCATTGGGGATAGGGCCGGGTGATGAAATAATAACCAGTGCCTTTACGTTCATAGCCAGCATCGAAGCCATTTTGGAGTGCGGCGCCGTCCCTGTTTTGGGCGATATAGATGAGAGCCTGAACTTGGATCCCACATCCGTGGAAAGCCTGATCACCGATAGGACTAAGGCCATAATGCCCGTACACATGTTCGGTGCGGCTGCCGATATGGATGCCTTCAGGGAAATTTGCGATCTTCACGGTCTTTACCTGATAGAAGATGCCTGTCAGGCAGTGGGGGCTAAGTATAAAGGAAAAGCCTGCGGAGGTTTGGGGATGTGGGGTGCATTCAGCTTCGATCCCTATAAGGTGATTACCGTCGGCGAAGGCGGAATGATCTTCACCGACGACGAAGAGCTTTACAAAAAGATGGAGTATTATCATGACCATGGCCACATTCATAATGCGAGCATAGAAAGGGGAGCCGAGGGGAAGGCCTGTCTCGGGTTCAACTTCAGGATGAGCGAGCTCCAGGGGGCCTTGGGATTGGTTCAGCTTTCGAAGCTCGATCTCGCCATCGAATCCCAGAAAAAGAATAAGAGAAAGATATTGGAAGCCATTGGCGACGTCGAAGGGGTTTCTTTGCGGGATCTTCCCGATCGTGACGGCGAGATCGCTTCCCATCTGGTGCTGATTTTGCCCGACGGCGATGCTGCTAAGCGGTTCAAAAAAGCCTGCATTGATGCAGGAGCGGGCTGTTCTATTTTGTCCGACAACACATGGCATTACGCCAAACATTGGGTTACTCTCAGAGAGGGCAAATATTATTCCAGGACGCGATGTCCCTTCGATTGTCCCTATGCCGAGGACATGCCTTTGTATCGTCCTATCGAGTGGACTCAAACCGAAGAAATTTTGACGCGGTCGGTTATGTTCCCCATCGATGTTGTCGTGGACGATGCCAGGATCGAAAGGCTTGTATCGGCCATTAACGCAGGAATAAAGGCGGCACTATAGGATTTTCTGTGGTCCGCTTGGGTGATCCGGCCTTTTACGGTCGGATCGCCTTTTCGCATTTATGCATCGACACTTTCCTCTGCTTTGACCCCTGGAAACGGAAGAGGTGAAGTCATTAGATAGGCGTCCTCTCCGTCTTCGTAATAACGGGAGAGGACGCGCAATTTCTTGAATCCAAATTGCTCGTAAAGCGTTATGGCCGGACGGTTGGTAACCCTCACCTCCAGGAGTACCTTTTTGCAGGCAAGCTCTAACCCTACTTCGCCCATGGCAAGTAGTAGCTGAGAGGCCACCTTGTGGCGCCTGAACTCGGGGAGGACTGCCAGGTTCATTATTTTGAGAGCCCTCCCCTCCTGGCGGCATACGCCAAAACCGCACAGTTTTCCCCTCCACCGTGCCCCAAGGTAAAAGATGCTACTGCTTCTATATTTCAAATCGGTTTCGAAGACATCGTAGGGCCAGGGGTTGATGTGTGCCTCCTTTTCTATCGAATAAATATCGTCCAGATCATGAAAATCGCAAAACTCAATATCGACTAACAACATCTCAGAAGGACTCCAATCGTTATTCTCGAAGTTTACCTCTGTTTTTAATTATAAGCGAATTGGCAAACCTTTAAATATTACGATAGATTGTCGAAGGGGTGGAGAATAGATGACCTTGCTTATATAATCTAGGTGTAGAATATATAAAAATTTATAATTGACGCCTTCGCTACCTTTCAGCGAGTTGGCAAGAGGTGTTCGGCTTTGGATAAAGTATCTTATTTAGCCATGTTGGAGCAAAGACACAGGCATTATTTCGATGTCTTCAAAGATTATAAAATAGAAAAGATGACCTTTGATCTATATGCGGAGTGCCACGTAAAGACGGAACGCACTGTCTTGGGTTTTCCTCTCGATTCCTACGAGAGTCACGATTACAGGATGGTTAAATGTTACGACAGGCCTCTTTTAAGGGAGATAGAAGGGCTGTGCAGTTGGGTTACATCGCACTATGATATTTGGGTTAATCCAAGGGACGATCATATGTGCACTTTTCTCACCTTAGTGGTAATATTAAGCGAAAAGCCTGCTAGCGATGTCATCAGCTTTTCAAAAAAAGTAAAACATAATCGTTATTTCAGATTCGGCCTCAGGGGTTGGTGCGAATTGAGGTTTTTACTGGTGGATTTGACGAGCGGCAGGATTTGGTGTAACGGCAGCGGCAAAGGAGTGAAAGAAGACTTTGAGGTTAAACCGGCATCGAGCGGTTTCCTTGAAAAAATACTGTTTTGGAGGTGAAGTAATATGAGTGGTGTTTTATTGCTTTTGGTTACCTTTGTGCTTTTTATTTTGGCTTACATATTTTACGGCGGTTGGCTAGCGAAGCAGTGGGGTTTGAACCCTCAAGGGAAGACCCCTGCCCATGAGCTTTACGACGGAGTTGATTATGTTCCCGCAAAGGCACCGGTGCTGCTGGGTCACCATTTTGCTTCGATAGCCGGAGCAGGTCCCATCAACGGTCCCGTTTTGGCCGCCGTCTTTGGATGGTTGCCGGTCACGATTTGGATAGTCATCGGCAATATATTTATGGGAGCCGTTCACGATTTTGGATCTTTAATGGCTTCCATCAGGCATAAGGGACTGTCCATTGGAGGTATCATCGATGCAAACGTTGGCAAAGGGGCCAAAAGGCTCTTTCTGCTCTTCTCCTGGCTTACCCTGGTCCTCATCATTGCTGCCTTTGCTAATATCGTGGCAGATACCTTTGTGGCCACACCGCAGACTGCTACGGCGTCGCTTTTGTTCATACCGCTGGCTATGGTATTTGGATTTTCCATATACAGGAGAAACGCTCCCCTGCTGGTGAGCACTCTTGCTGGGCTAGCAGTGTTGGCCCTTTGCATATGGCTTGGGCTTAGTTTTCCGATCAAGCTCACCAAAACGACATGGCTGGTTTTGATATCCTTCTATATCATAGGTGCTTCGGTCATGCCCGTGTGGATATTGCTTCAGCCAAGGGATTACCTCAATTCCTTCCTGCTCTATGCCATGATATTGGGAGGTTTTATAGGAGTGATTTTGTATCATCCGACCATTGCCATGCCGGCGGTAACGACCTTCAAACATCCGGCTCAGGGGTATCTTTTCCCTATGCTTTTTATAACGATAGCCTGTGGAGCCATCTCGGGGTTCCATTCGCTGGTGGCCTCAGGTACCACGGCAAAACAGCTTGATAAGGAGGGGGATGCAAAGGTTATAGGTTACGGCGGCATGCTCATCGAGGGAGCATTGGCGATTTTGGCGACACTTTCGGCCGTCTACCTCACGACGGATGGTTATGCTACGCTGTTGAAGGGCGGTCCCGTAAACGTATTTTCAACGGGCCTGGCCACTTTCATGACCAGTTTCGGCATTGAGGCTACGGCAGGAAAAACCTTCGTGGCATTGGCCGTGTCGGCCTTTGCCCTGACCACCCTGGATACCGCTGCCCGCCTCGGCAGGTTTGCCTTCCAGGAGTTTTTCCAGGAGACTACAACGGCCGAAGCCAGCAGTAGCGGCAGTTCTTCTTCCCCAATGTCCTTTTTGGCGAACAGATACGTAGCTTCCGTTATAACCATAGGCATCTCGATTTATCTTGCCTTCACAAGTTGGAGTGTTATTTGGCCCATGTTCGGATCGGCAAACCAGCTTTTAGCTGCTGTAGCCTTGCTGGCAGTAGCTACATGGCTGGCGAACAAGGGTATGAATAACAAGATGTTGATCGCCCCAATGATCTTTATGTTTATCGTTACCCTGACGGCCCTGGTCTTTTTAGTCCAATCCAACATTGCAAAGGGTAATTTCATATTAGTATTCTTCGCGGGGTTGCTTTTCGTCCTGGCAATCGTTCTGATCGTATTGAGCTATAACGTGCTTTCGAGGAAGAGAAAAAGACAGGAAGCGTAGAAAATAAAAGGCAAATGGAGGGGTCGAAGGGATGACTTCGAGGTCTTCCTTCGACCCCTCATTTATCGGCTCAGTTACTAAGGGAGGTGAAAGGTGATGTTCGAAAAAGCCTCGGCATTTTTGAAGGATTTCTTTGCCACTTTGTTGCGGCCCATCGACAGGACTCACCCTATGGTCATGAAAGAGGCATATGCAGCTAATGATGCCTTCATGCTGCTTCTATTCGGAGATCTCCTGGGTATACCCAACCCTGCATCCTATTACACCTTAGAGTTATTGCCCTATTTGGCTGACGAAATAGAGGGCTGGCAACAGCGGATGGCGATCAAAGGAACGGTGCTCGAGGAGAAGGCCGCTCAATTCGATTTCTGATGTTAATGATTCGCTCCGTGTGAGCGATATGGGTTATATTAAGCAACCGGAAGGGTGTGAATTTTATTGAATATGGCTGCCTTATTCGACAAAAAATATGTTTTCTTTGGCGGCAAGGGCGGCACTGGTAAGACTACCTGTGCCGCTGCCTTTTCTCTTAAAGCCTCGGAGATGAAAAAAAAGGTTTTGCTCGTTTCGACAGACCCGGCCCATTCCTTGTCGGACATCTACGACACATCCATCGGTCCTAAGGGAGCGCAACTTTCTGACAACTTGTTTGCCGTCGAAATAGACCCGGAAGTAGAGGCTAAAAAGTACATCGAAGGCATAAAACGACAACTTTCCGGCGTCGTAAGCAATGTTGTCATAGAGGCACTTCAAAAACAAATTGATGCTGCATACATGTCCCCAGGCTCCGAGGAGGCTGCGATTTTCGATAAATTCCTTGAGATAATGGAAAGTTCGGAGAAAAAATTCGACGTGGTGGTCTTCGATACCGCGCCGACAGGACATACTCTAAGGCTTTTGTCTTTGCCCAAGCTTTTAGGGCTATGGATCAATAGCCTGATCGAAAAGCGGAAAAATGCCGTAAAGCTTTTGGAAAAAGCCTCGGGGGTCAAAAACGATGATCCTGTTTTGCGAATACTTCAAAATAGGAAGAACATGTTTGAAAAGGCTTGGAATATTTTAAGCGATTTCCGGCAGACGGCTTTTGTGTTCGTATTGACGCCGGAGAGGTTGCCCATCTTCGAGACGGAAAGGGCCATACAATATCTAGAGCATTCAGGCATAAAAGTCGCAGGTGTTGTCGTAAATGGCGTTATACCGCAAGCGGCGGAGGGCGCCTTTATGAATAAGCGCAGGGAGGTCCAAAACAGGTATATAAGGGAAATCCACGGTAAATTTAAAGAAAAGGTATTGGCGGAAATCGATTTGCTCGATGAAGACATCTGGGGAATGGACAATCTAAGACGAATTGCCGAAATGTTGTGATAACATAAAAGCAGTAGGGGTATTAGAATACCCCTACTGCTTTTATGTTAAAACCGAATTCACTTGAAAGGGCTCTAACGTACGCTGAAGGTCTTGCTGCTCCAAGGCTTGCCTTTAAGCGGTTCCCCTTCTACCAATTCCACAAAGCGAGAGTAACATTTCGGACACTTCATTACTGGGGGGACGTCTTCTGTCTCAAATTCATGTTTACAAACGAGGCAACGAAATTTTCTCATGATGACACCTCCCATCTTACCTTTGCCTATATTATACATGACTTCGAGAATTTATGTTTTACAAAAAAAGAGAAAATATTACCACTAAGAGCAGGGAAGGTATCATATTAAATACCTTGAAATGCTTTAAATGAAGCAGGGAAAAACCTAACCCCAAAAGCAGCACCCCACCCACTGCCGTTATTTCGTCTATCAAAGCGTTGGATATGAAGCTGTTGAGATAAAAGGCGCCAAGCGTTAAACCTCCCTGATATAACAGTAGCGGTATGGCTGAAAAGAGTACTCCAATCCCTAAAGTAGATGCCAACGCTATGGAGGACACCAGGTCCATCATGGATTTTACCAAAAGCAGGTTGGGCGGTTTCCCCACGCCCTCTTCAAAGGCTCCCAAGATTGCCATCGATCCCATGCAGAAGAGCAGGAAGGCTGTTAAAAAACCTTCCACCAGATGATCTCCTCCGAATTGCCAACCCCTTTCTATCATCCTGGTCCTAAGACCCTTTAGCCCGTTTTGTAACCTATCCTCCAATTCCAAAGCCTCTCCCAGTATTGCTCCAAGAAGCAGGCTCAATATCATTATTAGGACATTTTTGCTCTGCAAAGTCATCTGAATCCCCAGGGCCAATACAGAGAGCCCGATGACTTGAAATGCTACCATTGTGATGCGCTCAGGCAACCTTTTCTTGATAATTAATCCTATTAAGCTGCCCGCAATAACGGCTAAGGCGTTTATGACAGAACCGGCCGCAGGAATGGCGCTGATGAAGTCGAACATTTAAAAGCCTCCTCTTGCTCGAAAGGTACATGCAAGAAATTTTACATGGAAGACGGAATTTATTCTATACTCAACAATAACCCCTGGTAAATCCCCTATTCAGCGATGGCAAATACGGTATCGTGAAGCGATTGAGCTTTGGTGATCACAAAGCTCAATCCTCCGATCGCAGAGGCAGAAATAGGGCTCGAAGTTTTTGAAGTTATGTTTACCACGTGATTTTGAAGTCCTTCTTCAGGCTTAAGGTTTTTGCTATATTATCGGCGTTCTCGCCTTGGGCGAGCTGCGTAAATATTCCGATCGTCCTTTGAACCTTCTCCTGTTCGAATATGTCCTTTGATTGAGCGAACGTTATGGCCAAAGGAATGATCTGTTCGTAAACTTTAGGCATAGGTGCGAAGGATAATCCCTTTTGCGATAGGATAATAGTGAAAACGCATGGCAATGCCTGTTCCCCTGCTAAGGGATCGTAGGAGGGAAACAGAAAGACGCCCTCGGGCAAAGGGAGCTTAGAGACGATCCTGGTCCAGTCGTTATTTATCGTTTTGCCGCTTGCTACCTCTATTATTTGCTCATTGGGAAGATAGGCTATCCATAGCTGCATCGTTTCATTGGAGCTGTCTCCTTTAACGAAGTGCAACCTCCATAAATATCTTGGAGATTGCCCCTTGTTTTTCAAGGTGAAAATCTCATGGCGAGATAAGAGATAGCCCTCTATAGTTTTAATTGGGTAGGAACCGGCCGGCGTGCCAAGATGAGCTTGAGCGATTACGCCGTTTTTAACGTCAGCAACTAAATAAAGAGGACACTTTTTTGCGGTCGTAACGGTAAGTGCCCAAGCACCAGTTTCGGCCAAAGGCATGAACAGGAAGAAAAAGACAACGAAAATAGAAAGAAGTGCTTTTTTCACCGGCAAAATCTCCCTTCGCATTAGAGGTTCGTTATTTTAACGATCTCGGATATATTTACGCTTCTATAAAGATCTTCTACGGTAACTCCCAGCAAAGGATGCTTCCATTTGGGACATATTTGAAATAACGGTACTATTATGAAAGGTCTTTCTTGAAGACGCGGATGGGGTATCGCCAATTCGTCGTCTCTATAGATCAAATTGTCCATAAATAAAATATCAAGATCTATTTCCCTTGGCCCCCATCGCATCCGTCGCTTCCTTCCCATCTTTAACTCTATGCTTTTAAGAAGTCGTAGAATTTTTTTTGGCTCCATGTCGCTTTCAGCCAGAAGGCATGCATTTAAAAAATATGGTTGTTCCTTTACGCCAAAAGGGGGCGTTTCGAAGACATCGCTTTGTTTTTTTACTATAAAACCAGCGTTTTTAAGCAGCTGTACCGCCGTGCGCAGGTTGTTCAAACGATCTCCCATGTTGCTGCCAAGGCCGATTCCTACCGCTTCCATGTCCATCAAGCCCTTTGAATGGCGCTTATCATGGTAACGACTTGTTTGTTTTCCAGCACATCATGAACTCTAAGAATCTCTACGCCATTTAAAGCACAATATGCTGAAATAGCCAAAGTGCCATAGAGCGCCTCCTCAGGTCCCTTGCATCCCAATACTTTACTAATGGTTCCCTTTCTCGAATGCCCTATTAAAATTGGTCTTCCCAGAGACCTGAACTCCCTGATGTTTTTCAATATGCACAGATTATCCTCGTTTCTTTTACCGAACCCCAACCCGGGATCCAGGACGATCTGTTCTCTTTTTATCCCAGATTTTGCGGCCAATGCCATCTTATCCTCAAGAAATTCCTTTATTTCTCCTATTACGTCGTCATATCTCGGGTCTTTTTGCATGTCCTTCGGCGTGCCCTTTATGTGCATTATTATTACGGGAACCCCAAGACGGGCAATTGTATCCGCCATGTTGGAATCAAAGGATAGTCCCGATATGTCGTTTATTATATCAGCTCCTGCCTCGACGGCGGCCTCGGCTACTGCAGCTTTATAGGTGTCGACGGATATTACTGCCTCGGGAAAGTTTTTTCTGAGGCATTCTACGCCGGGGATCAATCTTCTCATTTCCTCTTCGAGGGATAGAGGTTCGGCTCCAGGGCGGGTCGATTCTGCTCCGATGTCTAAAATATCTGCTCCGTCTTCTATCATTTTCTCCGCCCTTTGAAGTAGGGTCTCTTTATCGTCTCCTATCCTGCTTTGGGGGTAAAAAGAATCGAAAGTCAAATTTAAGATGCCCATAATCATGGGTCTTTCCCCCAGGTTCAACTTGCGGTTTCCCGGTAGCATTAAAGTTTCCACGATTTTGACCTCCCTGCTGTGTATTTTTTATAAAAGGTTTACACCCATTCGCTCGTGAAGTTTTCTAAATGTTTCGTTTGATTGAGCAGGGTTAAGCAATAGCCTCTAGCTTCGTCGTGTACGATTATACTGTATGAAGCTGTATCGACGTGTATCCGCCAAAAATAGGGATCGGATATTTGAATACACGCTGCTATCAAAGGTTTAAGTACGGCACGATGGCTGACGATTAATAAAGTCTTTTCTCTGTGCTTTTGTACCAAAAATTCCAAAGTGGAGAAAGCTCTCTTTTGTACGTCTGAAATGCTCTCGGCGTTTGGAAGTTTGAGGCGTTCCGGAGATTTTATCCACAGGCTCCATTCTTCTGGGTATTCCTGCATTATCTCCTTCTTTTTTCTCCCTTCCCAAGGGCCAAGAGATATATTGGTAAAGCCCTGCAGTGCCGTTACGGGTATATTACCCATTCTTTGGGAAATTATTTGAGCGGTTTCCAGGGCTCTTTTCAGGGGGCTTGTGAATATGAAGTCCACCCTTTCCAAATTTGCGATCTCCTCTGCCAAAGATTGAGCTTGTCTGACTCCATTTTTGTTTAAAGGAAAGTCGCTTCGCCCTCTGAATAAACCCTCTACATTTCCTTCACATTCTCCGTGTCGGACGAGTATAATTTTGGTTGTTTCAGCCGGATTTGCCATTCTATCATCCTCCAGGGTACGGGTCTTCGTTTAGATAATTTTACACCTAAATTCAGCCAAAACGCAGGATAGGGATGTCGTAAAACTTGCGCAATTCATCGGGGTTGCCCAAAGAGAGCTTTATTTGACCTGTCTTGACAATTGGCATATAAAGTTGCTAATCTATCTTGCGGACAATTAGCACTTAAAGGGTGTAAGTGCTAATTCGGTTCCCGGCTCCGGGGGGTGATAAGATGTTGACGGAGCGACAGTTGGAAATATTGTATTCTGTAGTTCACGAATATATACGGACAGGAGAGTCCGTAGGCTCGAGGACTATATCTAAAAAATACCTTACCAATAGAAGCGCTGCGACAATCCGCAACGAAATGGCAGATTTGGAGGAAGCGGGTTTTTTACACCAGCCTTATACATCGGCGGGACGTGTGCCGACGTCTAAGGCCTATAGGGTATATGTGGACATGATACTTCAAAGAGATTCGCTCCAGGTTCCCGCAACTGCCCGAGAGAAACTCAGTTCTTTAAAGGAAGAGAAAAGAAGCATAGAGAACATGCTATCCTATCTGACTCAACTATTGGGCAGCATTACCCATTATATATCGCTTGCAGGCATAACCGTGCTAAACGATGCAACTTTAAGCAGATTGGATCTGGTCAAAGTCGACAGTCATTACGTGCTCCTCGTTATAATACTAGAAGGCGGGCTCGTGCATCACGACATAATCAGGACGGAGCGCGATGTCTCACAGGAAGAACTAAATGACTTGACTTCCTATCTCAATGGGGTTATAGCTGGGCGTACCTGGCTTGAAGCGCGGGATCTCATTAGAGAAAGGGTTTTCAGGGAGCTGGTTCATTATGCTGAGATATGTATGCAGACCCTGGATGAGGTAGATTATGTGTTAAAAAAGTCCCGTTACAGGTTTTTTACGGGAGGAACCAGCAATATACTGTTGTTGCCCGACTTCAGGGATACGGAGAAGCTGCGCTCCCTGCTAGTCCTCCTTGAAAATGAGGAGGAATTTGCGAAGATCGTCGATGCCTGCGCTACCGATGAACCTATTTCCGTTATAATCGGGGACGAAAATCCCGTCAATGCTATGAAAGATTGCTCTCTGGTCCTGGCCAGTGCCGAAAGCGGAGTTAAAAGGACGATTATAGGAGTTATAGGGCCGGTCAGGATGGACTACGAGGGGACGATTGGAGTGCTGGAGCTTCTCTGTGAACAGCTTTTAAACTAAGATTGCAAGAAGGGGGAATTGCGAGTTGTGCTGTGAAAATTCGAAGACAAAGCCCTGCGAAGAGGTTTCGCAGGAAGAGCTTTGCTGTAAAGATCAACACGATGAAATCGAAGATATCATCGATATGGCCTACGAAGGCGACTTTAATGTAGAAGAGCTTATGAAGGAAAAGGCTGCCCTGGAAGGTGAGCTGGCCGATTTAAAGAGACAATACGAGGCCCTGTACAGCGAAGCGGCTAGAATAAAAGCCGACTTTCACAATTATAAAAGAAGGACGGAGTCCAATGTCGAAAGGCTAAGGAATTCGGCTCTAACCGAGATTATGCTTGAGCTATTGCCCGTAGTCGATAATTTCGAACGGGCATTAAACTCTGAGGAGGACAAGGATACGCCCCTTTATAAAGGCGTTTCCTTGATCTATCGACAGCTTTTGAGCGTTATTGAAAAATTTGATATGGCTCCAATTAAAAGCATCGGGGAGGCCTTTGATCCATCTTTGCACGAAGCCGTCGCCGTAGAGGAGATATCTGATACAGAACTGGACGGAAAGATCGTCAAAGAGATTCAGCGAGGATATGTCTTAAAGGGAGAAGTCATCAGACCGGCAAAGGTTATAGTTGGCAAATTGACCGATGAAACAGAAGAAGAGGTGGGTAAAGATGAGTAAAGTCGTAGGAATTGACCTGGGAACGACTAACAGCGTAGTTGCAGTTAAAGAAGGAGATAATATAACAGTTATTCCAAGTGCCGAGGGAAGTAGGCTAACGCCTTCGGTAGTAGCTTTTACCAAGGACGGAGAGCGCCTTGTTGGTCAGTTGGCCAAAAGACAGGCGGTTATAAATCCGGAACGTACTATTATGTCGATAAAACGGAAAATGGGTAGCGATTATAAAGTCAAAATTGACGACAAAGAATACACTCCACAAGAGATCTCGGCCATGATCCTTCAGAAGATGAAAAAGGACGCCGAGGATTATTTGGGCGAGGAGGTAACAAAGGCAGTCATAACGGTTCCGGCTTATTTTACCGATGCCCAAAGACAGGCAACGAAGGACGCAGGTAAGATCGCCGGTCTGGAGGTTCTTAGAATAATTAACGAACCCACGGCAGCCTGTTTGGCCTACGGTATGGATAGGGGCGGAGAGTTCAAGGTGCTAGTCTTCGACCTGGGCGGAGGTACCTTTGACGTCTCCATCCTGGACGTAGGAGAGGGAGTTTATGAGGTCATGGCCACCAGCGGCGACAACCATTTGGGTGGAGATGACTGGGATCAGCGGTTGGTGGAATGGATGATCGCCGAGTTTAAGCGTAAAGAGAGTGTCGACTTAAGCAAGGACAAGATGGCCCTTCAGAGGCTTCGTGAGGCGGCGGAAAAGGCAAAGATAGAGTTGTCTTCCATGTCGGAGACGACAATATCGCTTCCTTACATCACTGCCGATCAGAATGGACCCAAACACCTGGAGCTTGAAATAACCAGGGCTAAATTCGAGGAAATGACGGCAGACTTGCTGGAAAGGGTTGTCGGTCCGGTACAAAAGGCCCTATCCGACGCTGGCCTTACACCAGATCAGGTGGACAAAATATTGTTGGTCGGAGGTTCCACGCGCATGCCTATGGTGCAACGCAAGATAAAGGAACTTCTGGGCAAAGAGCCGACGAAGGGAATAAATCCCGACGAGTGCGTGGCCATAGGCGCGGCCATTCAAGGTGCCATATTGGCGGGCGAACATAAAGACATCGTTTTAGTGGATGTCACTCCTCTGTCCTTGGGTGTCGAAACCTTGGGAGGCGTCTTTACGAAGATCATCGAAAGAAATACGGCTATTCCCGTGTCGAAGAGCCAAATATTTACTACTGCAGTGGATAACCAGACGCAGGTAGAGATACATGTTTTGCAGGGAGAAAGGCCGATGGCAGCGGATAACGTTTCTTTGGGCAGGTTCTTCCTTGACGGCATACCTCCTGCACCTCGTGGAGTGCCTCAGATAGAAGTAACATTTAACATAGACGTCAACGGTATCCTAAATGTTACGGCAAAAGATCTCGCCACAGGAAAGGCGCAGCACATTACCATTCAGTCATCCAGGCTGTCGGAGGACGAGATAGAGCGCATGCGAAGGGAAGCGGAGGCCAACGAAGAGGCCGACAGAAGAAAAAGAGAACTTGCCGATGCGAGAAACGAAGCCGACAGTGCAGTCTATAACGCCGAAAAACTGCTCAAAGAGCTGGGAGATAAAGTAACCCAAGAAGAAAAGGACAAGGTGGGGTCCAAGATAGAAGCTGTCAGACAGGCCTTAAGCAAGGATGACGTATTAGCGATCAAGTCCGCCTGCGAGGAACTTACGAAAGATCTCAACGAGTTGGCTGTCAGGCTCTATTCCCAGGCTTCGCAGGGAAAAGCAGGAGTTGGAACAGCCGAAGAAGGCCCACAGCAGAGCGGTTCCGGTGATGGTTCGACTGTAGATGCTCAATATAAAGACCATGGGCAGGCTTAAGAGGTGACCAAAATTGGCAGGTCCCTCTAAGGGGAAGGATTATTATGAAATATTAGGCGTAGGACGGGATGCATCGCAAGAGGAGATAAAGAGGGCGTACAGAAAGCTGGTGCGTCAATACCATCCTGACGCCAATCCCGGAAATAAAGAGGCGGAGGAAAGGTTCAAGCTCATTAACGAAGCTTATGAGGTTTTGAGCGATCCGCAAAAAAAGGCCCAATATGATCAATTTGGCTTTGTGGGCGACGTGCCGCCTCAGGGCGGCGAGGGCCCCTGGGATTTTGGCGGATTTGGAGACCTTTTCGGAGACCTCTTTGGTGATTTTTTTGGAGGATTCGGGTCAAGGAGAGACGCCAGATCACCGCAAAGGGGCATGGATCTGGAGATGCCCCTTACCGTTACGTTGAGGGAGGCGGCTTTTGGTGCGTCTAAAGTGGTGTATATCCCCAGATGGGAGAACTGCAGGACCTGTGGCGGCAGTGGAGCGGCTCCCGGAACTTCTCCGGAACGTTGTCCCCACTGCGGTGGAAAGGGGCAGGTGGAGTCCAGGTCTAGGAGTCCCTTTGGAGAGTTTGTAACCGTAAGGACCTGTCCCCATTGCGGTGGTTCGGGGAAAGTCATCAAAAACCCTTGCAAGGAATGTGGTGGCCGGGGCAAGACAAGAGTCAGGCATAAAGTGGAAGTTAACATTCCCCCTGGCATCGATACTGGCATGCGCCTCAGGATAAGGGGGGAGGGCGAGGAAGGCAGAAACGGCGGACCGCCGGGAGACCTCTATTTGGTGATAGAAGTGGAGGAGGATCCCGTCTTCAAGAGGCAGGGAGACGATCTCCATGTGAGGGTGGAGGTCCCCTTTCCCATAGCGGCCTTAGGAGGTAAGATATCCGTTCCCACTCTTGAAGGAGAAGAGGAGATGGAGATAAATCCAGGCACGCAGTCGGGCTCCATTAAAAGGTTGAAGGGTCTGGGCATGCCTCGACAGAGGGGCAGCGGGAGAGGTGATCTAATAGCTCACATAAACATTGCCGTTCCCCGTAATCTCACCGACAAACAAAGGGCATTAATTGAGGCCTTGGCCATGGAGATGGACGTACCAATAAAGGCCTCAGGGCTGTTCGATAAGATTAAGGGCCTTTTTGCCCAGTAACTTCTTCAAAGTGGACGATAGATTCCGTTAAAATCGACTCAAGGGGAGCGAATGCTCCCCTTGAGTTTTCGGAAAATGCACATTGATGACTACGGAGATGATACTTATGGGTAATGAATCCTTCTGGTGGTATATTATTTTACGATCTAAATCTGATTGCGAGGAACTCTTTTACTACATCGCCCAAATATCGGATAGCATGGGGGCCGAAGTTTACGAAAAACAAAATTGTATCGAGGCTAAGATATATTATCGATCCGATATAAGCATTGAAGATTGTGTTAGAAAAGTATCGTCGTTGCTGGAAGGATTTGAAGGGGTAGATATCATTGAAGTGGGCGAAGCAAGATGGCACCCCTGGCTTAAGAAGCACTTGGAGGCCTTCCCTCCACTTCCCATCGGGAAGGGTTTGGTCGTATTGGCGCCGTGGCACAAAGAAGATGCCCCAAAGGACAGAGTTCACATTTATATAGAACCTGGAACTGCCTTTGGAACGGGTTATCACGCAAGCACCCAAATTGCTCTGGAGCTTCTTGAGAGAAACTTGAAGTCGGGATGGAAAGTTTTGGATGTGGGAACAGGTTCGGGCATACTTGCCTTAGCTGCGCTCAAACTTGGGGCCTCTGAGGTCGTGGCAAGGGATGTTGATCCGGCCGTTAGGGAGGAAGTCGAAAAGAACATGATTTTAAATGACATAACCTCCGGGCTTAAGCTTGATATTGGGGATGGAGTCAAGGGATTGAAGGAGAAAGTTGATCTTATAACGGCAAATATACTATACGAGCCCTTGGTTTCTATGTTAACTTCGTTTAGTAGGTTGATCTGCGACTATGGCCTTATAATACTATCGGGCCTGCTGTTTAAGGAACGGGACTCTTTCATCGATGAAATGGCCAAGGCAGGACTTACGATGGTTGAGGAACTTTCAAAGGAGGAATGGTGGGGTGTCGTTGCCTCGCGCCAGGTTAGATAGGGCGGAAAAGATTTCCGACAATATGTGGTCCTTGGATTTGAAGGAATCCCATCATCTCGTTCACGTAAAAAGATGTCGAATTGGTGAGGAATTCGAAGGGCTACTGGAGGGAAGGAAACTTCTTCTTAAAATAGAAGGCTACGAGCAGGGGAGGGTAATCGCCAAGGAAAGGGGCAAACTTCCGATATACGAGAGATCAAGACATATCTCTCTGTTGATAGCCCTTGTTAAAAACAATGCCTTCGAAGACATATTGAACCATGCCACGGAGTTAGGCGTTGCGGAAATTATTCCTATTCTTGCGGAACGATCCGTGGTGCAGCTTAAAGGACAATTCACGAAAAAGATGGAAAGATGGCGCAGGATAATCGCTGAGGCCACTAAAATAAGCGGTATAGGTAATCCGCCACTTTTAAACACTCCCTTGAAGGTTCAGGATTTAAGGGATGAGAGCTTACCCTCGTTGCGCCTGTTGGGCGCTTTGACCGACGATGCGAAACCGCTGGGAAGCGTCAATATCAAACAACAGGATGATGTTGTCTTTGCCGTTGGCCCTGAAGGAGACTGGACGGAAGGGGAAATGGCGTATTTTGCGAGGTTGAAATTCCTTCCCGTCTCCCTTGGTCCCAACATATTGCGTGCCAATACCGCTGCCATAGCCGGTTTGTCTTATATTATTTTATGCACAGAGGGTGTTTAGTTTGACTTCGCTGAAGGGCATCAGGGTAAAGATCAAGACGTTAGGATGCAGAACGAATATCTACGAGGCAGAGGCTATCGCCGACTCCTTTCGCAGAGAGGGAGCTGTGATATCCGAAGACCTGTTCGATGTAGGCATTTTGGTAAGTTGTGCCGTGACAAAAACTGCTGAGAAAAAATGCAGACAATTTCTTCGTCAGCTGAAGAGAGAATCGCCCAACGCCCTGATCGTTTTATGCGGTTGCTACGTGCAAGCTCTTACCGAGGAAGAGCTTGCGCCGCTGGGGGCTGATCTTTATGTGGGAAACAGGCTGAAGTCGGATCTTCCCGGGATCGTAGCCAAGAAACTTAACGATCCCATCGAGAGGCCTCTTTTTTTAAAAAAGGACGTGTTGAGCAACGACAAGTGGGATGCTTTGGAGTTATCACGGGTTACCTTTCACACCAGGTCTTTTGTGAAGGTGCAAGACGGCTGCAATCGTTTCTGTTCTTATTGCATAGTTCCCTTTTTGAGAGGTCGTCCGACGAGCCGTAGCGTGGAGGAAGTGGCGAAAGAAGTAAAGAGGTTGGTCGACCATGGCTGTAAAGAGGTAGTGCTTACGGGGATACACCTGGGATTGTATGGATATGGATGCGATTTCGACCTTGGAGACCTGATTAATGCCTTATCTAGGATCGAAGGTTTGAGAAGGCTTCGTTTTGGTTCGATAGAGCCCCATGCTTTAAGCGACAGGCTGATCGACGTTTTGGCTGAAAGTGATATCTTTTGCCGCCACCTTCATGTGCCGCTTCAAAGCGGGGACGATAGAATCTTGAGCTTGATGCAGAGGGGCTACAGGGTCGAGGATTTTATTAACATAATTCGAAAGATAAGGCGCAAACTGGGGGACGATGTTCATATAAGCACCGATATAATAGTAGGGTTTCCTGGAGAAGACGAAGATGCCTTCCAAAACACCCTAAACCTCGTTGACGCACTGGGCATTGGAAGAGTCCATGTCTTTCCTTTTTCTCCCCGCCCCGGAACGAAGGCTTACGATATGCCCGGACGACTGGAGGGACAAACGATCAAATCGAGGGTCGTAAGGGCTACTGAAAGGGGAAGGCTGTCTTTACAGCGCTATGCTCAAAGGTGGTTAAATCGTAAGGTCGACATATTGGTCGAACATAACGACGGCGAAAAAGTTAAGGGTCTTTCCAGGCATTTTTTGGAAGTAGAATCGTCGCTGGATCAGACACTGTCGCCCTCTGTCGAGGCCTTTCAAAATGGGGGAATCGGTTTTGAGTGCGAAGTTTGTGTATTAGAGGCAAAGCATGGTATCTTATACGGTGTCTCATCCGTCGAGAAAGATCTGTTATCTGAAAGGGGAGTTAATCGTGAATAAAGACGATTTAGCGAGCATCGTAACTAAAATTACGAATATTCCATGGAACGCTCGTAATGTAGAAAGAGTCCTGTCGGCTCTATTGGTGTCGAGCAACTTTTGGGATATCGTTTCCTTCAGTTTTGAACCGTTGCCCGCTGTGGCGGCTGTCTTGAGGACTTTGGCCGAGGAGGGTATCGTCTCCTTTTCCGAGCTTGGGGTTGAGCTGACCGATAGAGGGCGCAGGTTTATAGAAAGGGAAAAGATATCCCCACTTCACTCTCACGCCTGTCCCCGTTGCGAAGGAAGAACAGTTGTTATAGACGAATTCAAAGAGGCCTTTGACAAGTTCGCGAAGATTCAGCTCGACAGGCCTGAAGCGATCAGAAAGTTCGATCAGGGATACGTGACGCCTGATACTACCTTCGCCCGCATAGCCCTTGCCGACAGCAGGGGCGACTTGAGGGGCAAGAAGGCTTTGGTATTGGGCGATGACGACCTCGTTGGCATAGCCCTGGGGCTTACAGGGTTGGTTGAAGATATCGTGGTCTTGGAACTAGACGAACGCATCATAGACTTCGAACAAGGGGTGGCATCTCAATACAGTTTGCCTCTAAAGGCGTTAAAACATGACTTGAGGAAGCCTCTGCCCGAAGAGTTGTTGGGAAATTTCGACGTTTTTTTCTGCGATCCCCCAGAGACGGTAGAGGCATTGGATGCCTTTGTTGGTCGGGGCGTAGTGGGGCTTAAGGGCCTTGGTGGTGCGGGCTATTTCGGGGTCACTCATGCCGAAAGCTCTTTTTACAAATGGCGCTTGCTCGAGATGGCTTTGCTGCAGAGAGGCTTGGTGATCAGCGATATAATCACTGATTTTAACGTATACATGAACTGGGAATACGTCGACGAGATGTTGGCCTGGGATTTGGCGCCGGTCAAACAGCCTCCCCATCGTAATTGGTATAAGTCATCGATGATCAGAGTGGAGGTTGTGGAGAAGGTCGAAGTGCCCAACGAAGACCTTACTGATCGCGATATCTACAACGATCCGGAAAGTTCCACTACCTAGCAAGTTTTTCTCTGCTCGATGGAGGTGTCCCTTTGGAGGGTGCTATCTTAGGAATCGACCTTGGGACGAGGTATTCCATCATGGCCGTCGTTGACAAAACAGGCCGTCCTTAAGCGTTCGAGCCTGGGCAAATTGGGTTGTAGATAAGGGAAATGTAAGGTAAAATATATCGAAAGATGCGGAGGAATGACGGGTGGCAGGTGAATGCGTTTTTTGCAAGATAGCGAGGGGCGAGATGAAAAGCGATGTGGTTTACGAGACGGCCGATGTCATGGCGATCAGGGACATAGCACCGCAAGCGCCCCATCATTATTTGGTAATTCCTAAAATGCACATACCGACCTCTCAAGATGTCAGCGACCCTACCCTGTGGGCCAACTTAATGGATGCCATCACTTCGGTTGCATCCATGATGGGTTTGAGTGAGTTGGGGTATAGGGTTGTAATAAATTGTGGGAGCCAAGCGTGTCAGAGCATATTTCATCTTCACCTCCATCTTCTATCAGGACGTAAATTCGGATGGCCCCCCGGGTAGTTTTGTTTTGGTGGCGAAAGGGGGGATAAAGATGACTACGGTTTACAGAAGAGAAAACGAGTCCATAGATGATACTTTACGTCGCTTTAAAAAAGAAGTAAAAAAGGTTGGAGTTCTTCGAGATGCCAGGAAGCATGAGCATTATGAAAAGCCTAGCGAAATCAGGAAGAAAAAGAAGTCAAGCCCCAAGAGACGCAGGCCATAAGTTCTGATTAAGCGTTGAATAAAATCAAAAGAGGAAGGCCAATTGGCCTTCCTCTTTTGATTTTATCTCATAGAGAGCAGTGATTGCTCTCCCCTTTGTTTTTTAGAAGATGATGCAAAAAGACCAAGCCTTAGGTGCAATTTTAATCTTCCAGACCTCTTGGCTTTTTAAAAAAACCATTACACTATATATAGAGATATTCAATAACATAAACCATATAGGTAGGGTGTCTCGATGCGTTGTCCTAAATGTAACTACGAAGACAGCAGGGTCATAGAGACTCGATCGGTAGAAAATGGCGGGGTTATACGGAGAAGAAGGGAGTGTCCTGGTTGCGGGAATCGCTTTACCACTTACGAAAGACTTGAGAGGAATAAAGTGCTTCTGGTGGTGAAGAAGGACGGTCGAAGGGAGGTTTTCGACAAACAAAAGGTTTTAAGGGGCATGGTGCGCGCCTGCGAGAAACTTCCCGTTTCGCTCGAAACGCTGGAAAACGCCGCTTCGTCAATAGAAGAAGAGCTTTTCGGCATGAGCGTTGGCGAGGTGCCGAGCTCCTTGATCGGCGATATGGTTGCCAATTCTCTAAAAGAAATCGATCATGTCGCTTACGTCAGGTTTGCCTCCGTGTACCGAGAGTTTACCGATCTGCAAAATTTTATCGAGGAGATATCTAAGCTGTTGAGAAAAGAAGAAGGAGGGAAAGATAGGCAATGACTTTAACCGTTAGGTCAGATCATAGCAGGAACATAGGATATGGAAAGCAGCAATTACTCTTCGATCGGGGGGAGTCCACCGATTTAGCTTTGATGGTGGAGACTCATTCCAAGGACGAGAGATGCCCCTGGGATGCCGCCAAAATAAGGGACGCACTTATCAGGGAGGCGGGTGTAGATCCGGATACAGCTTTTTCCATAGCGGCGGAGATAGAGGAAGAGGTCTTGCGTTGCGGTAAGGATAAGCTTAATACCTCGATCATAAGGGAGATGGCAAATGTAAAGCTATTCCAAAGGGGATTGGACGTTTCCTTGGTTGATCATTCGAGGGTTGGGATACCCCTTTACGATCTGGAGGCTATGCTGTTTTCCCCAAACAAGGAAAACAGCAACACCGCCTATAACCCCGAGTCCATAAACCTGACCATTGCCGAAAGGATAATAAAGGATTATGCCCTTAGCAAGCTCTTTTCTTCGGACGTGGCGTCAGCTCATTTGGCCGGAGATATTCATATTCATGATCTTGGGATGGTGATAAGACCTTACTGTAGCGGGCAAAGTCCTGCCTACGTTGCCAAGTTCGGATTGAACCTTCCCTCCATAACGAGCGTTTCTTCGCCAGCAAAACACCCCGACGTTTTTCTGGCACATATTTTGAAAATGACGTCGGTACTGCAAAACAATTTCGCCGGTGCCATTGGCTGGGATGCCATGAATATGTTTTTCGCTCCCTATCTTGAGGGGTTGAGCGACGAGGATATACGACAGCTTGCTCAGATGTTGATATTCGAGTTTAATCAGCTGGCAGGCGGGAGGGGCGGACAGGTCGCCTTTACCGACATCAATCTGTACTACGAAATACCGAAGCACTTCCGTGATGTGCCGGCCATTGGGCCTGGGGGAGAGTATACTGGAAAGACCTATGGCGACTACGCCTCCCTTTCTAAGCGCTTTTTGAAGGCTTTATTTGAAGTTTATCTGGAAGGGGACAGTAGGGGGCAGCCTTTCTTTTTTCCAAAACCACTTCTTCACATCACGGACGCCTTTTTCGAAGAAGCCGGATGGGAGGAGATGTTGGAGCTAGCCTCTCTTGTAGCCGCGGAAAAGGGAAATACCTATTTCGTATTTGATCGGGGAGGGGTTACTAAGCTTAGCGAATGTTGTCGTTTATCCTTTGAACTTACCGAGGAGGATTTACTGGAAGCCAAGATCCCCTGGAGGATGCGATATTCGGCATTGCAGAACGTTACCATAAACCTACCCCGCATCGCCTACCGGTCTCAAGGAGACACGAGGACCTTCTTTGGTTTATTAGAGGAGTTTATGGAGCTTGCCCTAAAGGCACACGTCCAAAAGAGAAACTTCATCAAGAATTTGCTCGATTTAAAGGATAAAGGTCCTTTGTCGCTTTTGAGCGTGGCCTACGATGGCGAGAGCTATTTGAGGATGGAAAAGGCAAGCCACTTGATCGGATTGCTTGGGCTTAACGAGACGGTACAGGTCTTGGCGGGAAAACAGCTTCACGAAGGCAAGACGGCCGAAGAGCTGGGCCTTGCCATTGTTAAGTTTATGGAGCTTAAATGTCAGGAGTTGACTGAAAGGGCAGGTTTTAAGGTGGTGCTTGAGCAGACTCCGGCCGAAAGCGCGGCCCACAGACTCGCGAGGCTGGATCTCAAGGAGTTTTCGGTGGCCAGGGATGTGGTCAAAGGTAACCTGGAAACCAACGAGGTGTTTTATACCAACAGCACGCACATCCCTTATGATGCTCCTGTTGATCCCATAGACAGGGTCGTGAGGGAAGGTCGTTTCCATCCCCTGATCAAGGCCGGCGCCATAACACATGTGTGGATGGGCGAGCATAAACCACATCCTCGGGCGCTAGCGTCATTTGTGCGTAAAATTTATGAGCATTCCGAAAATGCCCAGCTGACCTTCAGCCCCGAGTTCACCATATGTAACGACTGCGGCAAAGTGGAAAGGGGCTTGCGATCATCTTGTGTCAGATGCCAGTCGTCTAACGTGGACGGCGTGACTAGGATAACGGGGTACTTTACTAAGATATCTTCCTGGAATGCCGGCAAAAGGGCCGAGCTGGCGGGGAGGAAGAGATGGGCAATATAGGTGAAATAGGGAACTATATCCCGTCATCTTTTATAGATTGGGATAGCCGCGTGTCGGCTGTCATTTTTCTGACGGGATGTAATTTCAGGTGTCCTTTTTGTCACAATGGCCTTCTGGTAAATGAGCAAGTGCCAGCTTTAAACGACATAAAAGTCATCGAGCACATAAAATCTAGGATAATTTTTTTAGATGGAGTTGTGATTAGCGGAGGCGAGCCGACTCTTGATATTAAAAGATTAGAGAAGATATTGTTTCAACTGAAAGAAGTCGGGTTGCCCGTAAAGCTAGATACCAACGGCAGTAACCCTCTTGCCTTGGAGATGCTGATATCGGAAGGGTTGATCGATGCAGTTGCCATGGACATTAAGGGGCCATGGGAAAAGTACGATATGCTGTGCGGCTGCAGCGTTGACAAAAAATCTATAAAAAGATCGATCGATCTTCTCATTTCATCTGAAATCGAAGTGGAGTTTCGCACCACCTTCGTGCCCGCTCTCATGGACTACGATGATCTTTCGAAGATAGAAAGATTCTTGGGCGGTAAGGCCCCATGGATTGTGCAATGCTTTAAATCGGAAAACGCCATGGACGAGACTTTGAGAAATACCAAGGGGCCTTCGCGTGAAATTTTGCGCGAAAAGTTTCCCGGTGCTATCATTAGATAGAAAACAACAATCTCAAGGAGGGGTTCGAAAGCATGGCTTCCAATTCAAATAAGATGAGTTTTGTGACGGAGGAGCTAAAGCGCCTTAAAAACGAAGGGCTGTATGTGAATATCAGGGTAATAGAAAGCCCTCAGGGACCTTGGGTTCAGATTGAGGGAAGACGGGTTTTAAACTTGTGTTCCAACAACTATCTGGGACTTTGCAATGACCCCAGGTTATGTGCTAAGGCGAAGGAATACATAGATAAGTGCGGAGTGGGTCCCGGAGCTGTTCGTACGATAGCAGGTACCATGTCGATACATGTAGAGCTGGAGAAAAAGCTCGCTGCCTTTAAAGGTGCAGAAGCAGCCCTTGTGGTGCAATCCGGTTTTTGTGCCAACCTTTCGGCCATTCCTCCTCTTGTGGGAAAGGGCGATTTGATCTTCAGCGATGAACTGAATCACGCCTCCATAATAGACGGTTGCAGGCTCAGCAGGGCCGAGATCATCCGATATTCTCACTGCGATGTGAGGGATCTTGAGGCGAAGTTAAAGGAGTATGCCGATAGAGATTGCCGCAAGCTGGTCGTAACCGACGGTGTCTTCTCCATGGATGGTGACATAGCTCCGCTTCCTGAGATTGTCGAGGTTGCAGAAAAATACGGAGCCATGGTAATGGTCGATGATGCTCATGGCGAAGGGGTTTTGGGGCGCGGAGGCAGAGGCATTGTAGATCATTTCGGTCTTGGCGACAGAGTTGACGTGGAAGTGGGCACACTCTCCAAGGCCTTTGGGGTCGTGGGGGGATTTGTGGCGGGAAGCAAGGAGCTTGTCGAGTATCTGCGTCAAAAAGCTCGTCCAAACCTTTTCAGCAGTGCCCTTACCGTTCCCGATGTTGCTGCCAACATTGCGGCCGTTGACATCTTGGAGAAAAGCGACGACCTGGTAAAGAAGCTTTGGGAGAATGGCGACTACCTCAAGAAGTCTTTAAAGGAAAGAGGTTTTGATGTGGGCAGATCCCAGACACCCATCACTCCTGTCATGATAGGTGATGCAAATAAGGCAAAGGAGTTCAGCCTTAGACTCTTTGATGAAGGTATCTTTATACAGTCTATTGCCTTTCCGACCGTTCCCGTCGGGACGGCGAGGCTCAGAGCTATGGTCTCTGCTGCTCATGCCAGAGAAGACTTGGATTTTGCCGTAGATAAGTTCGCGAAAGTCGGAAAGGCGCTGGGCATAATTTAAATTCCTTCAAAACCGTTTTAAACTCGTAACAAAGGGGCCTTCACATGGAAAGGGAAGGCTCCTTTTGATTTTTGCCTCCTCGAATAGCAGGGATATTACTTTCCCTGGGTTGTCTTTTTGTATATAATTATGACGATTGAGAATGTTTTTTGAGTTTACATTTTAACAGTTGGAGGAGGGGATTAGATGAAAGGCGTTGGGCGTATTTTAGTTGCAGGCTTGATTTTGCTTTTGTTGGGAACGGGTGCCTATGCTGCAGAAGACGTCATCAAAATCGGAGTATATGAGCCTTTGACGGGTCAAAATGCCTTTGGCGGTCAGCTCACTGTTGAGGGTATTCAGCTCGCCCACGAACAAGCCCCGGAGGTATTGGGCAAGAAGGTTGAGCTCGTCATCGTGGACAACAAGTCCGACAAGGTTGAAGCCGCTAATGCCGTTAAAAGGCTCATCGAGAGGGATAAGGTCGTGGCTATAATCGGTAGCTACGGTTCTTCTCTCAGTATGGCCGGAGGTGAGGTTGCCGAGCAATATGGTATACCATGTATCACCGATTCGGCTACGAATCCCTTGGTAACCCAGGGCAAGAAATATTATTTCCGCATGTGTTTTATCGATCCCTTTCAAGGGGCTGCTGCGGCTAAATACGCTTACGAGCAGCTGGGCGTCAGGAAGGCAGCCATACTAAAGGACGTTGCCCAGGACTATTGCGTTGGCCTTGCGGCCTTCTTTAGGAGGGCTTTCTTGGACCTGGGCGGCGAGGTTGTAGCCGATCTTAACTATCAATCGGGAGATCAGGACTTCACTGCCCAACTTACAGAGATAATAAGCAAAGGGCCGGAGCTTCTTTACATACCTTCCTACTTTGCCGAGGGTGCCATAATAATGAAACAGACAAGAGAACTTGGCGGAAACTTCCATATCATGGGCGGGGATGCCATGGACAACCCCGACATGATAAAGATTGGAGGAGAAGCCGTCGAGGGATTCATATATACCACCTTCCCCTATGCTCCGGAAATGCCCGATATGAATCCAATAGCCCAGGAATTTACCAAGGCCTTCAGGGAAAAATACAAAAAGGAACCAAATGCCAATGCGGCATTAGGGTATGATTGCTATATGCTGTTAATCGATTGCATACAAAGGGCCGGTAAGGCAGACCCAGATGCAATCAGAGATCAGCTCGAAAAGACCAAGGATTGGGTGGGCGTTACGGGTTCAACGACGATCGACGAAAACCACAATGCCATAAAGGCCGTCGGAATAAAGATGGTAAAGGACGGGCAGCAAGTTTACGTCGCAACAGTTCAGCCCGAAGGCAGTAAGTAAAAGGGGAAGCTCTTTTTAAAGGTGTGCTGATAATTAACCAAATCAGGGGGAGTATTGTCTCCCCCTGATTTTTAAGACCGTCGAAGAGGGGGAATTATATGTCTTATCAAATGTTTATCCAACACTTTTTGAACGCCGTTACCCTTGGAAGTCTTTATGCCTTGATAGCAATCGGTTATTCGATGGTTTATGGCATTTTGAGGCTGATAAACTTCGCTCATGGAGAAATATTCATGCTGGGAGCCTATTTCGTTTTTTGGGGAACTACCCTTCTGCACCTCCCCTGGTTGGTGGCTGTCCCTACTGCAATTGCGGTCACAGCTCTCTGCGGTGTTTTGGTGGACAGGTGCGCCTACAGACCCTTAAGGGATGCACCTAGAATTTCTGCTTTGATCAGTGCTATCGGAGTTTCCTTCTTCTTGCAAAACTTCGCAATAGTGGTCTTTTCTGCCATACCCAGACCCGTCTATCGGCCGGGATGGCTGGTAACGCCAATATTGATACAGGGAGTGCATTTTTTACCCCTCACCCTGGTAGTTCCCTTTATATCCTTTGTTTTAATGTTGGTGGTGCTTTATATCGTATATAAAACGAAGCCGGGGTTGGCGATGCGCGCCATATCCAAGGATATCGAAACGAGTCGTTTGATGGGCGTCTCAGTGGACCAGATAGTAGCCATCACCTTTATGATCGGTTCGGCTTTGGCGGCAGCATCAGGCATTATGTGGTCATTGAGGTATCCTCAAGTTCATCCGATGATGGGCATGATCCCAGGGTTTAAGGCCTTTATAGCGGCTGTGGTTGGAGGCATCGGCTCCATACAGGGGGCCGTCATCGGAGGCATGTTGCTTGGATTTATAGAAATAATGATAGTTGCCTTTTTCCCCAACCTATCGGGTTTTAAAGATGCCTTTGCTTTCGTGTTGCTCATATTTCTCTTACTTCTGAGGCCTACGGGCATTATGGGTGAACGACTGGAGGAAAAGGTATGATGTCTTCCAGGAGAAACTTAATTTTAAATATTTTGGCGGTCCTCTGTTTCGGCATGTTTTTGTGGTGGGCGGAAGGCCACCTAAGCGGCTATCAAATTCAAATCATGAACTTGATAGCCATAAATACCATCTTGGCGTTGGGCCTTAATTTGATCTATGGCTTTGGCGGTATGTTTTCCTTGGGACACGCGGGGTTCATGGCCATTGGCGCTTATACCTGTGCACTTTTAATATTGCCTCCCTTGCAGAAGGAAATGATTTTCATACTTCAGCCTCTGAGATGGCCCTTTTCGGTGCTTCACGCTCCCTTTTTGGTTGCCGTCGTGTTGGGTGGAGCGATGGCCGCAGTCTTTGGAATATTGGTGGGAATTCCCATTTTAAGGCTCGGCGGAGATTATCTTGGCATAGCGACTTTAGGTTTTGCCGAGATAGTGAGGGTTGTTGCCAACAACATTCCGAGCATTACCAACGGAGCTCTTGGATTGAAGGGAATTCCTCCCTATGCCAATATATGGTGGAATTACGGTTTCCTCTTAGTAGTATTATACTCTATGGTTAGGGTAGTCAACAGTAATTACGGCAATGTCTTAAAGGCCATAAGGGACGACGAGATGGCAGCGAAGGCCATGGGAATTGACGTATTCAGATACAAGATTCAGGTCTTTGCAATGGGTACTTTTCTTGCCGGCATAGGAGGGGCATTGCAGGCCAGCTTCATCACGACCATTGACCCCAGGATGTACATGTTTACGATGACATTTAACGTTCTAATGATGGTTGTGGCCGGCGGTCTCGGTTCAATAACGGGAACATGCATAGCAAGCGCAATAATAACCATATTGTTGGAGTGGTTGAGGATAGTAGAAAGCCCCATGGACTTTGGGCCCGTACATATACCGGGAATTCCGGGCATGAGGATGGTCATCTTTTCCTTGGCGCTTATATTCATAATACTCTTCAGGCGAGAAGGCATAATGGGCATGAAAGAGTTAACTTGGGATGCGATATTTGGTCGTATGGGGAGGGCAGGAAAAGATGAATGATTATATTATGAGACTGGAAGGCATGACTATGCGATTTGGCGGCTTAACGGCCGTTAAAGACCTATCACTAAATGTGCCTAAAGACTCCATCGTAGGCCTTATAGGACCTAATGGGGCTGGAAAGACTACAGTTTTTAACGTAATAACGGGATTTTACAAGCCCACGTCGGGAAAAGTCTTTTTCAAGGACAGGGACATCTCGGGGAAACAACCTCATGAGGTATGTTCCTTAGGAATCGCGCGCACTTTTCAAAACATCAGGTTATTTGGAAATGAGACTGTGCTGCAAAACGTGATGATAGCATGTAATGTTAGACTGCCGATAAGGTGGTGGGAACCTCCTTTGCTCTTGCCCTCGGTTTTTAAGAAGGAGCGCACCATCAAGGATAAGGCCATGGATTTATTGTGCAAGGTTGGGCTCGAGGACTTGGCCGACGAAGCGGCAACCTCTCTCCCCTACGGTCAGCAGAGACGATTGGAGATAGCTCGCGCTCTTGCTACGGACCCCGAGCTGCTCCTTCTTGACGAGCCGGCTGCCGGCATGAATCCTAGAGAAACGCATGCATTGATGGAGTTTATCAAAAATATCAGAGATCTCTTCGGCTTGACCATCATGTTGATAGAACATGATATGCGCGTCGTTATGGGCATTTGCGAGCATATATGGGTTTTGGACTATGGTGTTCTTATAGCGGAAGGCCCTCCCTCTTTCATCCAATCCGACAAAAAGGTCATTGAAGCTTACCTTGGAGAGGAGTATGCTCGTTATGTTAACGGTTAAGGACCTTCACGTTTACTACGGAGGAATTCATGCCATAAAGGGCATTTCCATCGAGGTCCCGCAGGGAGTTATCATTACCTTGATTGGAGCTAACGGAGCTGGCAAAAGCAGCACTTTGAGATCTATAGCGGGATTGGTAAGACAAAAGAACGGGATAATATCTTATAATGACGAGGATATCTCGAGATTATCTCCGGAAAAAATAGTTGAAAAGGGCATCGTTTTGGTTCCCGAGGGCAGAAAGATCTTTCCGAACCTGACCGTTATGGAAAATTTGATGCTGGGAGCTTATTTGAGAAAGGATGAAGAGGGAATAAAAAGGGATCTAGAGTGGGTATTTGAACTTTTCCCGAGGCTTAAAGAGAGAACTTGGCAAAAGGGAGGGACTCTATCGGGAGGGGAACAGCAGATGCTTGCCCTCGGCAGGGCGCTCATGGGCAATCCGCAACTTGTCATGATGGATGAACCTTCCTTGGGACTTGCGCCCATCTTGGTTAAGGAAGTGTTTGATATAATAAAAGAGATAAATGCTCAGGGCAAGACCATACTTCTCGTCGAGCAAAACGCCTTTGCCGCGTTAAATATAGCTCATTACGCTTACGTCTTGGAAGTGGGCCAAATAGTTCTCCAAGGTCCAGGCGAGGAGTTGATAAAAAATCCACAAGTGAGGGAGGCATATCTAGGTGTCTGAAGGGCCTGTTCGAGGTGGCAACTTAAAGGGAGGCGTTACCAAGATGGGCAGCATAAATCTTCCGAACGCGTTAAGTCTTTCGAGGGTCTTTTTGGTTCCCTTGATGCTGGTATTCTTGAGCCTGGGGATCAAGTACGGCGATATTTTGGCCGGCGTGGTGTTCATGGTGGCCGCTTTCACCGACATGGCCGATGGATATATCGCCAGAAAGCATGGCATGGTCACGAATTTGGGCAAGTTTATAGACCCTCTGGCGGATAAAATTTTGGTGATGGCAGCGTTAGTTGCCTTAGTGGAGCTTCAAAGACTGCCGGCATGGATAGTGGTGGTCATCCTGTCCAGGGAGTTCATAGTTACGGGATTAAGGATGGTCGCCGCGGCTGACGGCGAAGTCATTGCTGCTTCTAAGGGCGGCAAAGCCAAGACTGTGAGTCAGATCATAGCAATATTTATGATCATGTTCGGTTTGCCAGGCGGCATGATCATGATGTGGGTGGCGATGATACTGACAATCTGGTCAGGGATGGATTACTTAATTAAAGGCAGGGAATTTCTTTTTAAGTGATGCAAAAGTTAAGGAGGATATGTTTTGATGAAAGACCTCTCTGATGTTTTGGATTCCATGGAGGAGGATATGACTCGCCTCCTCTGCGATTTGGTGTCTATACCCGCCGTTTCCCCGGAGAGCGGAGGTAAAGGCGAGGCCGAGAAGGCAGCCTTTTTAAGCCAGTTTATAAGAAAAATTGGATTGGGTTCTCCCGAACGTTTTGACGCGAGCGATCCCGATGCAGAGGGAGGATTAAGGCCAAATATAGTCGTCAGAATCCCAGGAACATCGAAAGAGCGCCTATGGATAGTTGCCCATATGGACGTAGTTCCCGAAGGAGACCGGTCTTTATGGGATACCGATCCCTTTGTTCCCGTCGTTAAAGACGGCAAAGTCTACGGCAGAGGGGCCAATGACAATGGTCAAGAGATCGTCGCTTCTCTCTTTGCGGCATATGCTCTAAAGAAATTGGGTTTAAAGCCAGCAAGAGAAGTGTGTCTCTGTTATGTGGCCGATGAGGAGTTGGGAAGTAAGCACGGCATTCAATACTTGCTCAATAATGACCTCTTTTTGCCCGAGGATATGGTAGTCGTCCCCGATGGGGGAACTGAACGTGGGGATTTTATAGAAATAGCCGAGAAGTCGATACTGTGGTTCGAGGTTAAGGTCCTGGGCAAACAAGTTCATGCAAGCAAACCCCATGAGGGATTGAACGCTTGCAGGATAGCCAATGAGCTGGCCGTGGAATTGGATAGAGCTTTGCATTCTGCTTTCCCGGAACAGGATGACATTTTCGCCCCACCAATTTCCACCTTTGAACCTACGAAAAGGGATGCAAATGTAGCTAACGTCAATACCGTGCCCGGAAGGGAAACCTTTGCCTTCGATTGCAGGATCTTGCCTGACACTTCTTTGGACGATGTCTTGAAGGTCATAGATGAGGTATGCAGGCGAAAATCCGGCGTAAGCGGAGCTGTAATAGAATATCGAATTCTCCAAAGAAACGATGCCGCCCCTCCGACGGATGCCGAAGCTCCCGTAGTGCAGCTGTTGAAAAGAGCTGTCAATGATGTCTTGGGGGTAGATCCTGTCGTCGGAGGAATTGGAGGCGGTACCTGCGCAGCCTTTTTCAGGTCTCAAGGTATTCCTGCAGCCGTATGGGCCCAGGAGGTCGATACAGCCCATATGCCAAACGAATATGCTGTAATAGAACACATGGTAAACGAAGCGAAGGTCTTCGCTCATCTGATGCTTTAAGCTCTTTGATCGACCCGTTACCGGTCGCATATAAGCCATATCATGATGCAGGGGATTTTGCTGCTTAAGTCGAAAGGCGGATCCCCTTATTTGCGTTTCCGGGTTATAAAAGTGATATTATTCTACGAATTTCAGGTTCTTTATGAGGTGAATAGGTATGTTAAACGGTTTAAAAAAGATTTTGGGATTGGACGCCAACGACAGGGCGTTGAAAAGATATTCCCAAACAGTAAATGAGATAAATGCTCTTGAAGAAGAAGTTGCTGTTTTAAGCGACGATGACCTCGCGAGGGAAATTGCGGAGATGCGCCGAAGGGTTGTCGAGGGAGGGCAACCTCTCGACGAAGTGATGTGCCGAGTATTTGCAATAGTCAGAGAAGCTGCGAAGAGGACTTTAGGGATGAGGCATTTCGACGTGCAGGTCACGGGAGCGATTGCCTTGCACGAGGGAAAGATAGCGGAGATGAAGACAGGCGAAGGAAAGACGTTAGTTGCCACAATGCCCGTCGTATTGAACGCTTTGAAGGGCAAAGGCGTTCATGTCGTGACGGTAAATGATTACTTGGCTAAACGTGATGCCGAGTGGATGGGCAAAGTATATCGTTTCCTCGGGTTGTCTGTCGGGGTAATTTACCCCTTTATGAGCATTGAAGAGAGAAGAGAAGCCTACGAAGCGGATATCACTTATGGTACCAACAGCGAATTCGGCTTCGATTATTTGAGGGACAATATGGCAATTTCGCCCTCTCAGTTGGTGCAAAGGGGACATCACTATGCAATAGTGGACGAGGTCGATTCCATTTTGATAGATGAGGCTAGAACTCCTCTTATAATATCAGGCCCATCAGAGGAGTCTGTTGAACCCTACAAAGTTGCCGACAGGATAGCGAAGTCCTTGACCGTTAACGAGGATTTCGAGATAGATGAAAAGGAAAAGAATGTGGCTTTGACCGAGGTAGGAATTAAGCGATGCGAAAAAATTCTGGGCATCGAAGATATATATGCTGAGGTGGAAACCTCGGAATTGCTTCATAAGATTGTGCAGGCCCTTAAGGCCAGATATCTTTTTAAGCGCGACGTCCATTACGTCATAAAGGACGGAGAAGTTGTGATCGTCGACGAGTTTACGGGGAGGTTGATGTACGGGCGGCGCTATTCCGATGGCCTTCATCAAGCAATCGAAGCCAAGGAGGGCGTCCGAATAGGAAGGGAAAATCAAACCCTTGCGACCATTACACTGCAAAACTACTTCAGGATGTATGAAAAATTGGCTGGCATGACAGGGACTGCCGCCACCGAGGCCGAGGAGTTTAATGAGATTTATGGCCTGGAAGTCGTCGTAATCCCAACCCATAAGCCGATGATCCGCCGCGATTTCCCCGATATCATTTACAGAAGCAAACGGGAAAAATTCGCAGCTGTCGCTGATGAGATCAAAGAATGCTACGAAAGGCGTCAGCCCGTGTTGATCGGCACAACATCGATAGAGAATTCAGAAAAACTAAGTAAATTGCTTTCAGCGCGCCACGTCCCTCATCAGGTCTTGAACGCAAAATATCATGAAAAGGAAGCAAAGATCATTGCCCAAGCCGGCCGTGTGGGTGCTGTCACGGTTGCCACAAATATGGCCGGGAGGGGGACGGATATCCTTCTCGGCGGCAATCCAGAGTTTCTTGCTCTGGAAGAGGCGGAAAAGAGGGGCGTAGATGTGGAAGGCGACAGGAAAGCCTATGAGGCCATATTAGAAGAATATAAAAGTCTATGCGACGAGGAGCACAAAAAAGTTGTATCCCTGGGAGGACTGCACGTCATTGGTACTGAGCGGCACGAATCTAGAAGGATAGATAATCAGTTGAGAGGGCGAAGCGGCCGCCAAGGCGACCCAGGATCATCGAGGTTTTATCTTTCCCTGGAGGATGATTTGCTTCGTCTCTTTGGATCGGACAGGATACAGGGCATAATGGAAAAGCTGGGCATGCAGGAAGGCGAGGCCATCGATCACCCTCTTTTGAGCAGGGCCATAGAGTCGGCCCAGAAAAAGGTAGAACAATATCACTTCGACATCAGGAAACAATTATTACAATATGATAGCGTTATGAATCAACAAAGAATAGCCATATACGACGAGAGGAAACGAATTCTTTTCGCCGACGATTTGATCGAACATACGTGGCAAATAATAACGGATACTTTAGACGAAATACTCGAGTCATATTACCCTGAAGGACAGGAAGCGGATCAGAGGGGAGCCGTTTTAAAGGTTAAAGCCCTTTTCAACGGGAGAGTTGCTGAATGCCTAACCGGCGTGGACGATCGCTCCCTTTTGCCCGAGGCCAGGGAAAAGATGGTTTCCCTTTTAAGAGACGAGTTTGAGGCAAAACTTGAGGAGCTTGGAAGGGAGACGGCCAATACGATATTTAAGATGATCCTGCTGCACGTTGTTGACTCCTACTGGAAAGAACATCTGCTGGCAATGGACGATCTGAGACGCGGTATAGGGCTTCGTGCCTTAGGTCAAAAGGATCCGTTGTTAGAATATCAGTTTGAATCATACAACTTATTTCAGCAGATGCTTGGCAGCATTCGCGAGGGTGTGGCCCGTTTGGCTCTAAAGGTTTCGGTGGCACGTGAGGGGAAGACTCCTCAGCCTCAAAATAGGAGAGAAATCAGGGATCTCGCTTTGGTCGGGTCTGCTGGCAAAGCAAGCAGCGAAAGAAACATTGAACCTACGCAAGGTCCAAGGCGGACCCAAAAGGTGGGGCGAAACGACCCCTGCCCCTGCGGTAGTGGCAAGAAGTACAAATACTGTTGCGGAAGGAATGCATAGTTCATGTTCTTTGCCATGAGGATCGAAAGAGCTTTCTTTATTAAAGCTGCAATTTTGCTTTCTATAATGCTTTTTTTCTTTGCAGCTCCTGCCGTAGCCTTTGCGGGAGACGAGGAGAATTTGAAGCTTATTCGGGATTATGTCAAGCAGGTTCCTCCTCTGACTGCTTACGGCAAAGATACCAGGGCAATGGTATGGCAGAGAAGCTACGAGTATAAACTGCTTGCCGACGGAAGCATGCTGGTCCGGACAAAATGGCTCATATACTCTGAGTCCCCGCTATCGGAAAGCTGGAGAAATTGGAAGTTTCCCTTCGTTGGCGACGAAAGGGTAACGATCGATGAGGCCAAGATTTACGATCCCCTTAGCTTCGAACTCTATGCCCCTTTGTCCCCGAAAAAGGTAGAAAGTGGGGGCTTGTCCTGGTACGAGGTAAACGTCCCTCTTTTGGACGTCCCAAACGTTTTGGTCATTTCCTACCAAAAGGAATACCCTGGCAGATGGAACGTCGATGATGCAATACCCATAGGGCTCGATCTTCCGCAATGGAGGGTCGAAATAGCGGTATCCGTTCCCCACGGCTCCAGCTTGACATGGACAATGCCTAAGGATCGACAAGTTTCCCATAGACTTGCAAGAGGAGTGGAAGACACGTATATCTGGGAATTTATAAACCAATTCCCTCAAGGGGTAAATGCACTGGAAGAAGGAAACGATAACTTTCTCGTCTTCAGTATGCGTAGCGGTTGGCTCAACGCTATTAAGCCGCTTGAGGATTGGGCATCGGGCTTGAAGTCAATTGTTCCTGAAGCTGTCGGGAAATTTATTGGCAACAACAAACAGAGCGCTGGCACAGAGATATTACAATGGGTTGGAAGAGAAGATCTTTTGCTGCAGGATTTCAAAATGTCCGATGTAAGAAGGAGCCCTGAAGCTATCCCCGGGGAAGGTCCCTGGACGCCATGGGAAAGGACAGTTCTTACAGCCCATTGGCTTTCCATGGCGGGTTGGGATGTGCGAATCAATTGGCTGCCCTTCGTCGTTCCCGAAGAAGACGTCCCTGGAACGCCGAAAATGATATCTCGTCCAATTCTGGAAGCTAGAACTCCCGGAAGTAGCATCTATAGGATTTATGATTTGAGATCTCCCATGACAGGAGGTGCCACAGTACCAGATTCTCTGTGGGGAGAGACTCTTTGCTTCTACGATGGCAATGGCGTGCAGTTGAAACAAATCGATCGCGGAAGCGTCGGCGATCATCGATTGCGAGTAAAATGGAATCTGGAATTGACAGAATTGGGAGAGGCCAAAGGTACGCTTGAATTGAACCTCAACGGGGGCTGGCCTTACGTCGTATTTGGTGGGCAAAGTCCCTTTTTAGACCTGTCGTCTTCCATGCGCGTCTACCCGACTCAAATCGTGGTGAGGTGGAACGAGGGGGAGATATCGGAAAGACAGGGGGGCGTGAGGATTGTGTATCCCGTATCGGGTATATTGGGAATTCCCAGCGACAGCCAGATGCTTTTGAGGTTCCCGATGACGGCCTTCAATTTTCTCGAAGCCTTGGGTTCAATGGATGTAGGGTCGAAATTGAAGTTCCCCTTCTTGGTCGAAGGCATTGTGACGCTTAGATTGCCCCAGGGTTTTGAGGCCTTCTCGATGCCTTCGTTGCAGTCTAAAAAAGACGGCAAAATTCAATGGGAACAGAAAATCGACAAAAGAAGTCGTGGTAGAATTGTGGAGGCTAACTGGCGTTTATTGGTGAATGAAACATCCATAAACGAAGAAACTTTTTTGACATTGCGTGCAGGCTTTAAAGCCTTGCAACAGTGGAACAATTTGGCTATTCCTATCCGCAAGAAATGATGGAGGGTTGGTTTTATGATTGACGTAGAATCCCACATTAAGGACCTTTTGAATGATGCCATAATTTCGGCTGCGAAAGACGAAAACCTAGTTTACCCTGAGGACCTGGAGATAATCATAGAAAGGCCTCGTCGCGAAAATCAAGGCGATTACGCCACAAATGTAGCTATGCTTATGGCTCGCCACTGGGAAATGAAGCCGAGGGACATCGCTCAAGTAATCATTTCCCATTTAAAGAAAAGCGAATACGTGGAAAAGGTCGAAGTAGCAGGACCGGGTTTCATAAATTTCTTCCTGTCGGACCTTTGGATGTCAGAGCTTATCAGGGAAATAATCGCTAAAGGGGAAGACTACGGCAAAAGGGACTTGGGGGAGGGGAAGCGTGCTCAAATCGAATTTGTCAGCGCAAATCCAACGGGACCTTTGCACATAGGCCACGGCCGCGGAGCTGCCGTGGGAGATGTTATGGCCAACATACTTTCCTTTGCTGGATGGCATGTGGAAAGGGAATATTACATTAACGATGCCGGTCTTCAAATGAAGTTGCTCGGGAGATCGGTTCAGGCCCGTTACTTTGAGTTGCTTGGGAGGTCGGAGGCTGCCCCCTTCCCTGAGGACGGGTACAAAGGGGACTATATTTACGAGATAGCTCAGGAGATCATAGACAGAGAAGGAGATAAATTTCTAGACCTGTCCATCGAAGAGACATTGGATTATTTTAAGGATTATGCCGTGAAGGTGATCTTAAATGGAATTAAGAAGGACCTGGAGGACTTTAGAGTACTTTTCGACGTTTGGTTTTCCGAAAAAACGCTTCATGAACGGGGCCTCATTCGCGAAATGGTCGATTTTTTGATGAAACGGGGGCTTGCCTATGAAAAAGAGGGGGCCATATGGTATAGATCGACTCAATTTGGCGATGAGAAAGATAGGGTGCTGATCAGGTCAAACGGAGAACCTACGTATTTTGCTTCCGATGTCGCTTATCATAAGGATAAATTCGACAGAGGATTTGATCTTGTCATCGACGTATGGGGCGCGGATCACCACGGATATGTTCCGCGCATGAAAGCTGCAGTTCAGGCCCTGGGAAGATCGCCTGATGACCTTCAAGTTTTATTAATACAATTCGTTAGTTTAATTAAACAGGGCATGATGGTCTCCATGTCCACCAGAGCGGGGGAGTTCGTAACCCTCCGGGAGATGATGGATGAAGTGGGAGTAGATGCGATGCGATATTTCTTCCTGATGAGGAAGTGCGATTCCCATCTCGATTTCGATATAGATTTGGCGAAGAGCACTTCGACGGATAACCCCGTCTATTACGTCCAATACGCCAGTGCCAGGTTGCACAGCATATTTAAAGAGGCGTCCTCTAGAGGCATAAAGTTACCTACACCGGAGAAAGTCGACATCTCTTTATTGAAGACGGAGGAGGAAAAAGCCCTAATTAAATGTCTTGGCAAATTTCCCGAGGAAGTTGCCAAGGCGGCAAAGGAACTTTCACCTCACTTGATCGTTTTTTACGCCTATGAATTGGCTAAAGTCTTTCATTCTTTTTATAACGCCCACAGGGTTTTGGGCGAGGAAAAATCTTTGTCGGATGCCAGGCTGATTTTGGTGCGTGCAGTACAGGTAGTGTTGCTGAATGTCTTGGGGTTGCTAAAAATTAACGCTCCGGAAGTGATGTAAGTGCCGAGGCTTAGGTGGATAGTTGTTTCTCTTTGTTCAATTCTCCTGTTTTTAATGCTCTTTAACGGTTACCTGCGGGAGCTTAAAAAGTTGAACGAGCTATCCAACCGCATAGACGAGCACGTTCAAACCCTGGTAAGGTTGAAGCTGGATATCGAGGATAAAAACGAGAAAATAAACTATTACAATACTCCCGATGGAATTGCCAAGTTGGCGCGACAGGAGTTCAATCTCGTGCTTCCTGGAGAAAAGATCTATATTTTAGAATATTATACTACCGAGGAAGGACCTCAAAAAAAATAACAGCAATCCCTTTGGTCTGTTTAGAAGAGATGTTGTTAAATTTCGCGTTTCTGTTTATAATGCTTTGTCGTTGGTGTATCCCTGTCCCCTTTTCGGTGAGGGGATCTTTTAAGGCCAAAGGGAGGAGGTGTAGAAATGCGACCCTATGAATTAATGGTGCTCATTCATCCCGATGTCGAAGAAGTCAAGGCTCAGGTCGATGAAATTTCCGAGGTAATCAAAGGTTTGGGCGGAGAGTTCCACAAATCCGACATATGGGGCAAGAGGAGGCTGGCCTATCCTGTGGAAAAACAGGTGGAAGGTTATTATGCTTTGATCGAATTTGACCTGGAGCCTTCTCAAATAGGTGAAGTCGATCGCTTGCTGAAATTGCGCGATCAGGTCTTGAGGCATTTGATTGTTCGTCTCGACGAGAAGTAGGAGAAGGTTAAGATGGTTAGAGGATATAACAGGATTATATTGATGGGCAATCTCGCACGCGATCCCGAGATGAGGTATACGGCCTCGAAACAGGCAGTAGCAAGGCTGACCGTCGCTGTGGGGCGTACCTGGAGGGATCACGAAGGCAATCAGCAGGAGCATACCGATTTCATCCCTGTAGTTGTCTGGGGAAATCAGGCAGAAAATTGCGAGAAATACCTGCGAAAGGGTCGCCCAATATTGGTTGAGGGCAGGCTTCAGATCAGAAATTACGAGACCCAGGGTGGGGATAAGCGCTGGGTTACCGAAGTGGTGGCCCAAAACGTAGTCTTTCTCGGCAGCGGCTCTCGCGATTCACAAGTTAGCAGTTTCAAAGGATATCAGGAACCCTCTTCTACTATCGGAAGCCTGAGGGACGAATTTCCCGACGAATTTCCAACTGACATATCGGAGATGGAGGATGGCGGAGAAGAGGCCGATATCCCGTTCTAGTTTATTTATTGAAGAAGGAGGTCGATAGCCATGGCGGATTTTAAACGTCGCAAACGTCGCCCAAAGGTATGTACCTTTTGCTCGAACAAGATAGAATATGTTGACTATAAAAATGTTGAGCAGCTTAAGAGATTCCTGACTGAAAGAGGCAAAATATTGCCCCATAGAGTCACGGGAAATTGCGCCAAACATCAAAGACAACTTGCCAGAGCCATTAAGAGAGCCAGGTTTATGGCTCTGTTGCCCTTCACTGTGGAATAGCGTCGTATTAACGTTTATTGATATACTTTGGGGAGAGAATACGCTCTCCCCCTTTTTTTACCGGGAGGTATTTTAATGCAAGATACTCGAAGTCTAGTCGAGTCATCTCTGTTGGTGGCGCTATCGGTCGTACTTTTTATGGCAAGCCACTTCTTGCCCCTGGTGGGCATTGTAATTTCCTTCTTCTGTCCTGTGCCTCTTGTGATCTTGGGGCTAAAAGTCCCCGTCGAGAAGGCGCTGTTGGGAGCTTTTGTCGCCGCTGTATTGATCACAATGTTCATGGGACTGTTAGGAGGGGTCTTCTTTCTATTCGGTTTTGCCATAATGGGCGTTGCTCTTGGTATGTTTGGTCGGCGTATTCAAAAGGCATCTGATATTATCTTTTACGGATTTCTCGTTTCGCTGTCTTGCAAACTGGTCCTTATGGCATTGGTAAAGCTTCTGACGGGAATCAACCCCTTTGCGATAGATCCCGATCTTCTCACGAAAAGCCTGGATAACGCTTTAGCGGTCTTTTCCGATGGCTACGGAGAGACCTTTTTGGAAAGCATGAAGGCACAAGCAGAGACCATGAGTCGATTAATGGTTCATATCTTGCCGGCGATACTAATTGCTGCCTCTTTCTTCGATTGCGCCGTAAGTTACGTCATAAGCGAAAAAGTTGCCAGAAGATTTAAGGTTCTCTCCTTGCCTCCGATACCGTCTTTCGGCACCTGGCGTTTCCCCAGGAGTGTATTGCTTGCCTTTTTCGCATCCTTCATCCTTTCATTTTTTGCGGGCAAGGGTAATAATATTGGTATGCTAGACGTGCTGAGCTTGAACTTAAAAGTTCTATCCATGATGATTTTTTTGATCCAGGGGTTGGCAACCCTATGGTATTTATTGGCAAATTTTTTGAACATCAACGCAAGAAAATGGATCGGAGTTATGATCTTGGTGTTTTCTTTGTTGGTGCCCATATTATCTACAATTGTGATAATGTTGGGTTTCTTTGATATGCTGATAGATCTGCGAGTAAAAATTCGGAGGTGAATTGCTTTGCAGGTAATTCTTAAGCAGGATGTTGATAAATTGGGAAAAAGGGGAGATCTGATAAAGGTGTCGGATGGATACGCTAGAAACTATCTGATACCTCGCGGTTTGGCCGAGGAAGCCACGACCGAAAAAATTAAAAAACTCGAGGAGTTTAAGAGGATAGAAGAAAAAAGGGCAAAAAAACTGGAGGAGGAAGCTCGAGAAAAGGCTAAAATGCTGCAGGGCAAGCAAGTTATTGTACGTGTCAGTGCAGGCGAAAAGGGGAAGCTCTTTGGAAGTGTCACCAATGCCCACATAAGCGAAGCCATACAGGATCAATTGGGAGTTGAAGTTGATAAAAAACTTGTTAAGCTGGAAAACCCCATTAAAGAATTGGGGGCCTATCCAGTTAAGATAAAACTCCATCCTAATGTGGAAATCGATATGACGGTTAAAGTGGAGGCGTGAGAAGTTTGAGTCAGGCGCTCGACAGAGTTATGCCACACAATTTGGATGCCGAAAGGGCCGTCTTGGGTTCCTGTCTCTTGGATAAAGACGCAGCCCTCTATGTCGTAGAGACGCTGCGCAAGGAAGACTTCTACGACGCGGTCCATCAACTGGCGTTTGAGGTAATCGCCGACATGATGCAAAAAGACAAGGCTGTCGACCCCCTGACCTTTATGGAGGAAGCCAAAAAGCGGGGCCTTCTCGAAAGGTTGGGAGGACAACCCTTTGTGGCCTCTCTGATCGATACAGTTCCCACTACGGCAAACGTCGAATATCACGCTAGGATTGTCCGGGATAAATCGGTGCATCGTAAGATGATCCAAGTGGGAACCTATATAACGAAGCTGGGCTATGCCGAAGAGGTGGAAGTGGATGAGGTTTTGGACGAGGCCGAAAGGGCCGTTTTCGATGTGGCAACCCACGGAAATTTGGTAGTTTTCAAGAGGATAGGAGATATATTAAACGCAACCTTTCGATACCTCGAAGAACAATTTTTAAATGGCAAGGTCGTAACCGGAATCCCTTCGGGTTATATAGATTTTGACCGTGTCACCGGAGGTTTTCAGCCGGGATCTTTGACGATTTTGGCAGCCAGGCCTTCGATGGGTAAGACTGCTTTGGCTTTAAACATCGCTCAGCACGTGGCTATCGAACAGGAAACGCCTGTTTTGATTTTTAGCCTGGAGATGGGGGCCGAACAGCTTTTGCAGAGGCTTCTTGCCGCTGAGGCCAGAGTTAACATTCACGATATGCGAACGGGAACATTCCCTCAAGGGGATTGGGATATTCTGTCCGATGCAGCGGGAAAGTTGGCCACGGCGCCAATTTACATTGATGACAGCTCCTTTTTGTCCACTCTGGACCTAAGGGCCAGAGCAAGAAGATTCAAGGCGCAACACGACAATTTGGGCTTGATAATAGTCGATTATCTCCAGTTGATGAGTTTAGCCAGAAGAGTTGAGAACAAACAGCAGGAGGTAGCCGAAATCTCTCGGTCCTTGAAGGGCGTAGCAAGGGAGTTGAACGTACCCGTTTTAGCTCTTTCGCAACTTTCTCGAGCCGTGGAGCAGAGGCAGGACAAAAAGCCTCAACTTGCCGACTTAAGGGACAGCGGTGCCATAGAGCAGGATGCGGACTTGGTGGTCTTTCTCTACAGGAAAGGATATTACGAGGCCGATAAAGAGGAGGACAACGTTGCAGAACTGATAGTGGCTAAACACAGAAATGGCCCCACGGGCACTATACAGTTGCTGTTCATGAAAGAATATACGCGATTTGAGAATTTGGCCTCATGGAGCTTGCCTAAATGATTTGAGGAGGGAAGTAGGGGCATGGATGTGGATTTCAGGATTGGCACCTGTTCCTGGGCCGACAAGTCGCTTCTCTCGAGCGGCTGGTATCCGAAGGGCTGTAAAAAAAGCAAGGACAGGCTTAGACATTATTCCTCCTTCTTTGATACCGTGGAGGCCGACTCCTTCTTTTATTCATTGCCTGACCCAGCGGTCATCTATTCTTGGATGGCCGCGACACCTCCCGATTTCCTCTTTAATGTGAAGGCCTTTGCCCTCTTCACGAATCATGCCCTTTCGGTTAAAAATCTGCCCCTTTGGTGCAGGGAAAAGCTTGTCGACAGATCGAATGAAGGCTTTCAATCCTCGCGAATTACCCTTTGGGACCTCGACAGAAAGTCGAGAGCACGGCTTTTCGATCATTTTGTCTTTCTGATATCGATCTTAAAATCTACCAAAAGGTTAGGTTACGTGCTTTTCCAGTTCTCTCCGAAAACTAGATATCACGAGCGGTGGCTTGCATACATAAAGAGATTGCGCGAACTGCTGCCCTCCTATCCCATAGCTATTGAGGTGAGGCACATATCGTGGTTTGAAGGGGATGGAAAGACCAAGTTCTTGGACCTGCTCGGCGAGGAGAATATGGCTTACGTGGCTGTCGATGAACCCGAGCTTTCCTGGACTGTGCCGAAAGATTGGTACATAACATCTTCATGGGGCAGCGTCATAAGGTTTCACGGGAGGAATGCTTTGGCATGGAAGAAGGGTTCGACGGTTTTGGAAAAATACAGATATAAGTATACAGAGGAAGAGCTAAGGGGATGGCTCGATGCTGCTTTGAGCATGAAGCTGCCGGGCAGGGTTTTTATGATGTTTAACAACTGTTACAGGGATTACGCGGTCCAGAATGCCCTTTGGATGAAAAAAATGTTGGGATTAACTAAGGATGAAGTGCCGTTGCAAATGAGCCTGCTTGAGGGCTTGGAGGCGCCCTTGGGCAGTGAGAGGACAGGAGGGGATAATGGTGATATTAAAACGTGAGTTCAGTTTCGATGCCGCCCATTATTTGCCGGATTATCACGGCAAGTGCGAGAGGTTGCACGGACATACCTATAAAGCTGCAATTTTTGTCGAGGGACCTCCCGATGAAGAGGGGATGGTCATGGATTTTGTCGAGCTCAAAGGTTTGGTCGAAGAGAGGATTCTGTCGAAACTGGATCATTCCTGTCTTAACGATGTGATAAAAAGACCCTCGGCGGAATATATAGCTCTCTGGATATGGGGGGAAATGGGACCCCATATTAATGCGGGCAAGAGGCGGTTGAAATACGTTCAAGTATGGGAAAGTCCGGGAAGCTCAGTGATCATAGATGAAAATGACTTCGAGAATTTTCGCGGTATGCTGGAGGTCGTATCATGAGGGTGCTTTTTTCGAATAAAGGTTTCGAGCGCCTCAGGGAGATAATAGAAACTCTCTTCGAAAATCACGAGGTTCGTTACGCCGATATCCTTGAGGACCCGGATTCTCTAGGGTGGGCCGAAGTGCTAGTGAAGGGAACGGAGCCCTTCACAGCAGAGATGCTAGCTTATGCTTACAATTTAAGGATGCTTTGTCAATGGGGGGTTGGTTTGGAAGGCATAGACATCGAGGCTTGCACTTCTAGGGGAATCTACGTGTGTAACGTCCCTTCCGGCAACACGGGCAATGCCGAAGGGGTTGCCGAGATTGCCCTTTTGCACATGCTACTTTTGGCAAAAGGATACAACAAGTCGCAGGAGAATTTGAGGAAGGGAAAGCTCTTTTCCCCGAGGGGCTTGACTATATGGAAGAAAAGGGTTTGTATAGTTGGCCTGGGAAATGTAGGAATGACCCTGGCCAAACGTTTGAGTTCCTTCGATGTCGCTATGGTTGGCGTTAACAGATCGTGGAAAGATATATTTTCCTCTCTTTCTCTTGAGCGATTTTACACGATGGATAAGTTGAGCGATGCCGTAAGGGGTTGTCGCTTCGTCGTAATAACCGTGGCCCTGACTCCTCAGACGAAGGGGTTGATTGGCGAAAAGGTGTTGGGGAGTATGGACGAAAACGCCTTTTTAATAAATGTAGCCCGCGCAGATGTTGTGGAAAGAAAAGCCTTGGAAAGGGCCTTGATGAAAAAGAGGATTGCGGGATGCGGCTTGGACGTCTTTTGGCAGGAACCTCCGAATCAGGAGGATCCTTTGTTAAATATGCCAAATGTCTACGTTACCCCGCACATAGGGGGAACCAATGACGAAGCATTAAAAGGTATACCTGCTTACATAGCTCAAAATGTAGATAGGCTTTCGAAGGGAGAGTTACCTCTATCTTGCGTGAATATTAAGTCTCACTAGAACATCATTCGATAATCTCCTGGAGGTGTTTTTATGAAAGTCAGAACTCTTTTGTTCGATTTCGACATGACATTGGTCGATACTAGCCATGCCATCGCCTACGCCATGAATTATTTTGCCAGGATAATGGGATTGAGAGCCGTAAGTTACGAAGAGGTGTTGTCTACGATAGGAATTCCCATGGAAAAGTCTTTGCGCTGTCTGTGGAATGAATTCAGGCCAGAGTGGCTCGACATTTATTCAAAGGAATGCAGACCTCTGGAATATGAACGAATGAAGCTTTTCCCGGGAACCGAAGAAGTCTTGCAGGCCCTAAGGAATAGGGGTTTAATGTTGGCCATTACGTCGAACAGGAGAAATGCCAAAAGGGCTGTCAGGCATTTAGGCATTGATAAATATTTCGATATCGTTTTAGGGTTGGAAGATGTAGATAAAGCTAAACCTGATCCTTACATTTTGTTCAAGGCTGTAGAAAGTCTTGGTGTCGATAAAGATGAAGCGATATACGTTGGGGATACGGTGATCGATATGGAAACGGCAAATAATGCTGATATCGTGGGGATTGGACTTGCAACGGGGCCAAACTCGGCTGAGGATTTGAAGAAAGCAGGGGCCCTAATGGTCTTATCCGACATAAGGGAGATTCCAAATATACTGACCTGTGACGGCTTCTTGATCGTAGATGAAGCAAAGGTGGGTAATTAGTTTTCTTTATAGGGAAAGGTGATTTAGACATGTCCAGCGGAGCGCGTATAAAACCTTCTTTTTCTGAAAATGCGACTAAGGTATTAGAGCGTAGATATTTATTGAAAGACGAGAAAGGAAATCTCATAGAGACGCCGGAGGATATGCTATGGCGCGTAGCGAGCGCTATAGCAAAGGCAGAAAGAGCATTTGCCGATGAGGAATCGGAGGAGGAGTGGGCCAATAAATTTTATGAAATGATGGCCAGTCTGGATTTTTTGCCCAATTCTCCAACGCTTATGAATGCAGGGACGCCCACTGCACAGCTGTCGGCCTGCTTTGTCCTTCCCGTGGGAGACAGTATGGATGAGATATTCGACGCCCTCAAGTATACGGCCCTCGTCCATAAATCAGGGGGAGGGACGGGCTTTAATTTTTCGTCTCTTCGTCCCTATGGTGATATCGTAAAGAGCACCAAGGGAGTCGCCTCTGGCCCAGTATCCTTTATGGAGCTTTTTGACCATACTACCGATGTGGTAAAGCAAGGGGGGATGAGGCGGGGTGCCAATATGGGGATCTTAAACGCCGATCATCCCGACGTCATAAAATTCGTCAAGGCAAAGATCGAAGAGGGGAAGTTGAAGAACTTCAATATTTCGGTGGGAACCACGCAAAAATTCATGAAAGCCGTATTAAATGATGAGGAGTGGGAGCTGGTAAACCCGCGGACTGGAGAAGTTGTCGATAAAGTTGGGGCACGGAATCTCTTTGATTTGCTCTGCGAGATGGCCTGGAAGACAGGCGACCCCGGGATAATATTTTTGGACAAAATTGAAGCTTCAAACCCTACTCCCAATTTGGGAAGCATTACTGCCACAAATCCCTGCGGCGAGCAGCCCCTTTTGCCCTTTGAATCATGCAACCTGGGAAGCATTAACTTGTCTAATATGGTTCTGCCTAAGGGTGAAATCGACTGGAGCAAACTGGAAAGAACGGTGCGCATTGCCGTACGTTTTCTCGATGACGTGATAGAGGTCAACCAGTTTCCCATAAAAGAGATTGCCGATATGACCATGTCGACGAGAAAAATCGGATTGGGAGTTATGGGCTGGGCTGACGTCCTATTGAAGCTGCGCATTCCCTACGATAGCGATGAGGCATTAAACCTTGCCCGTAAAGTAATGTCTTTCATCACAAAGATCGGGCACGAAGAGAGCGCACGCTTAGCTGAAGCCAGAGGACCCTTTCCGGCCTGGAAGGGGAGCAGATGGGAAGAAAAAGGGATGTTAATGAGAAATGCTACGGTGACGACCATTGCTCCTACGGGGACCATATCCCTTGTGGCTGAGGCATCGAGCGGTGTAGAGCCCGTCTTTGCGCTTGCCTACAGGCGTAAGGCCTTTGAGGGTGAAGCTAATTTGACTTACGTAAATGAAATTTTGCTGGATGCCCTTAGAGAGGAAGGACTCTATTCGGAAGCTTTGATCGAACTGATTTTGGAAAGAGGGTCTTTAAAGGAACTCGATCTTCCCGACAACTTAAAGAAAGTTTTTGTTACTGCCCACGATATTTCCCCTGAATGGCACGTGAGGATGCAGGCGGCATTTCAGGAATACACAGATAACGCCGTAAGCAAGACCATTAACATGCCCCACGAGGCTTCCGTAGATGATGTCAAGAAGGCATATTTGTTGGCCTATGAGCTGGGATGCAAGGGGATAACGATATTCAGGGACAGATGCAAAGAAGACCAGGTGCTTTACATAGGCACCGGCGAAGTGCCATCCTTCGAGGTGAAAGAGGAGCCGAAGGGTTTGGTGGGCAAAGGTTACGTAAAACCAAGGAGGCGACCGCCCCTTCTTTCGGGCAGAACGGTAAAGATTGGTACAAGTTACGGGAATCTTTATCTTACTTTGAACTTTATAGATGGACAGCCCTTTGAAGTTTTCGCCACTTTGGGAAAGTCGGGCAAGGACACTCAGGCCCACACTGAAGCTTTAGGGAGACTGATATCCCTTGCGCTTAGGAGCGATATACCCATAGACGAGATCATAAAACAGCTCAAGGGCATTGGAGGAAGTAGCCCCTTTCTCGAAGGAGATGCCCTAATTTTGAGTTTGCCCGACGCAATCGCGAGAGGATTGGAGATGGCTCTCGGTAAGGCCGTCGAAGTAAACGAGAGAGGGGATATGTGTCCTGTATGCGGGGCTCCTTTGATTCATGCCGAAGGGTGCGAGCGCTGCACCGGTTGCGATTACAGCAAGTGCTCTTAAGAGCATGTCGAGATGAAAGAGGGCAAAAGCGCTAGTCAAACCGTATATGCCATATGGTGCGTAATTTTAGTCTCATTGGCCGTGACATTCTTTTTGGCCTGGCAAAATCACCATTACTATACGCACCCCAGTGTAGTGATGGCGAAATCTGCCCTGTATATAGACGAATATCCCGTAGAAGGATGGTTATTGTGGCAAGAAGAGGTGATCTCTGCTCCTTTGGACGGGGCTCTAAAGTTCGTAAATGGGGGCAAGGTGGCAAGAGTGGCCAAAGGCGAAGCGATCGCAGTCGTTCAGGGCAGGAATCGGAGGGTAGTTTGGGCGCCTGAGGCCGGATACTTCGTTCCGGCGCTGGACGGACAGGAGGGTAAGTGGAGTTTTGGTCGCCTATGGCTGGATTACGACGATTTGCCAAAAGAAGTAAGGGCAAAGCCTGTGCCGCAAGGGGTTGACGTAAAAAGGGGCTCGCCGATCGGAAAGATCATACCATTGCCGCAGGCTTTGCGTTGCGTTTTTTACACATACCTGACTCCCAAAATTAAAGAAAATTTGGAGAGAAACTTTCTGTGGATCAGGTTTGATGAGCGGGATATACCCATTAAAGTGGAGGTATTGGCTAAAGAAATTATTGGACTTAAAGCCAGGGTCAACATTTCTCTAATGCCCTATTTTCCGGCCCATTTGACAGTAGATCGCAAACTCAGATTCATGATCTACGAGGGAAGAAGACAAGGAGTATTGGTGCCGGAGGAAAGCGTAATTTTCAAAGAGGGCAAACAGGGGGTATACGTGGTCTCCAAGGGTATGGTTGTTTTCAGAGAAATAAGTGGAGTGCCCACGGAAGATAAAATGTATTTCGTCGATGATGGATTATTGCCAGGAGAAATAGTCGTTTTGAAGGGCGATAAAGCCAGAGAGGGGAGGGTCTTCCTTTGGTGAATTTATCGGACATACAAAAAAATCTCGAATCGGTAAAAGAACGAATCGCTAAAACAGCCGAAAGCGTCGGCAGGATGCCCGATCAAATTAAATTGATAGCAGTCACGAAAAATCAGCCCCTGGAAGCTATGTTGCAAGCCTCGAGGAGCGGCCTGATAGATGGCATCGGGGAGAACAGGGTCCAGGAGGCGAAGGACAAGAAGGAGCGCTGGCCATCGGATTTGAAACTTCCCTGGCATATGATAGGACACTTGCAACGCAATAAAGCTAAACTGGCAATTCAATTATTTGATATAATACAAAGCATCGATAGCATGGATCTTGCGACAGTTTTAGAAAAAAGACTGGCTGCACTGGAAAAGAACATGGAGGTACTTATAGAGGTCAACATATCGGGGGAAATTTCGAAATACGGCGTCGATCCCAAAGATGTTTCCTCCATGGCAGAATATATTTTAAGAAATTGCCCCAGTTTAAAACTGACGGGTCTTATGGGTATAGGACCTTTGGCCAAAGACAGAAAAAAAATAATATCATCCTTTGTCCTACTTCGTCGTCTGAAAGAAAAAACGGAGAAAGATATTGGCCTTCAATTGCACGAATTATCTATGGGCATGAGCGACGATTTCGAGCTTGCCATAAAGGAGGGGAGCACTATGGTGCGCATAGGACGTGCCATATTCGGCCCCAGAGTGGACTAATAAATCTTTACTGGAGGAGAGGGGAATGCTCGAAAGATTTCTTGCTTTGTTGGGCATTTCGGAGCAAAAGGACGAAGATCTCTTCGAAGAGGAGTCGGGGGAAGAGGGCGGGGCTTCGGGCTCGCAATATGGCGAGGTAACCTTAATATACTGCAAAGGGTCCAAATGCGTCGAACGCAGGGAAGATTTGGCCGAAGCCCTTCATGGCGGTAAGATAGTAGTGATCGACTTGAAGGGGGTCGAGAAGGCAGAAGGACAAAGCGCTCTGGATTTCATTTGCGGTGTAGCATACGCCATGAGGGGTGTGGTTATGAGGATCGCTCCTGCGGTTTTTTTGGCCACTCCAAAGCGAAACCTTGTCGATCTGTGGGAGGAGGAAAGGGTAGAGGCCAAAGATCATGAGTGAAGTTTTATCCGCTCTTGACGTCATTAACAAAGATTTCAAAAGGTCTCTGCGCGGTTATGACCCTGCAGAGGTCGATGACTTTCTGGATCTGGTCGCCGAGAGCCTTCACTTTTACGCGGAAAAGTGCCAGGAACAGGAGCGCAGGATTGGACAGCTGGAGAGGCAGTTGGAGGATTATAGAAATTTAAGGGATTCTCTCCAAGAGGCGTTGCTCATGGCCCAGCAAAGCGCCGACGAGAAAGTTGAGGCAGCGAAAAGGGAGGCCGAAGCTATAGTCTCTGAGGCTAGGGCCAAATCCGAAAGGATGCTTGAGGAGACGTCACAGCTTTTAAATCAATATAAAATGGAGATCGAAAGGATGAAGAAGCTCAAGGTGGCCTTTGTGGCTGATTTTAAATCTATAATAAATAAGTATGCTGAGATGATAGAGGCTGAAATGTCAGATGTCGAAGGCTAGTCCTGCAGAAGAAGAGCTCTTGTGCAAGAGCGTCAGGTTTTTGAAGGGTGTAGGCCCTAAAAGGGCGTCGCTTTTGTCCAAGTTGGGCGTAGAAACCGTCGAGGACCTTTTGTATTTTTTCCCCCGGCGTTACGAGGACAGAAGGCAAATAACGCCCATCAAATCGCTCGAGCCCGATTCCTATGCCGCCTTGCTCGTCAGAGTGGTTGGAGTGGAAAAAAAGATCACAAAAAAGCGCAACCTCAATCTTACTGTTGCCACAGTAAGCGATGGTACGGAGATCGCACAAGCTCTTTGGTTTAACAAGAGGGGGTTGGAAAATCTCCTTTCGATTGGCACGTTGGTCGCGCTCTTCGGAAAAATTAAAGAAAATTACGGGATGTTGCAGATATTAAATCCCGAATTTGAGATAATCGAAGAAGATACTCTTCCTGAAGAAATGGGAAAGATAGTTCCCATATATCCTCTCACAGAGGGATTAAGCCAGAGATGGCTGAGGCTTTTGATAAGAAGAACTCTTTCGGAGTATCTGTCCTATGTGGAGGAGTTCCTGCCTGAGGATATCGTTTTACGTTACGGATTTCCACCGTTAAAGAAGGCCATCCTCGGATATCACTATCCTGATGACGAGAGGGACTGGAAATCATGCAGAAAGAGGCTTGCTTTCGACGAGCTTTTTTTACTTCAATTAGGAGTGGCCATTAAAAGACGACAGATGGAAGAAGAAACCTCTGCGCCCGAACTTAGTTGTGGCGGGCCCCTCCAGATGAAGTTCGTAGAAAATTGTCTAAATTTTAAACTCACCTCTGCACAGGAAATGGTTTTAGGAGATATATGTGTCGATATCTTCAGAAAAATTCCTATGAATCGTCTCTTGCAAGGCGACGTAGGTTCGGGAAAGACGGTCATAGCTGTGTTGGCCATGCTTGCTGCTGTAGATACTGGATATCAGGCAGCGATGATGGTTCCCACGGAAGTATTGGCAAACCAACATTATGCGAAAATAACAAATTGGCTGTCAAAGTTGAATGTCGAGGTCACCTTGCTAACTAGCTCCCTGACTCCCCAGGATAGGGCAGAAAGGTACGAAGACATAAAGTCCGGAAGATCCAGGATAGTAATAGGGACTCACTCTTTGATCCAGGAGGGGGTAGAATTCCGAGAGCTGGGCCTGGTGGTGATAGACGAACAACATCGTTTCGGCGTGCTTCAGCGCCGAACTTTAATGGATAAGGGCAGCTATCCCCACACTTTAGTGATGACGGCTACACCAATTCCCCGCACCCTGGCCCTGACCGTTTACGGCGATCTTTCGCTTTCGATAATTGATGAGCTGCCTCCGGGCAGAACCCCAGTGCGTACTCAGTGGATAGGAAAGGGTAAGTTAAAGGAGCTCTATGAATTCGTCAAAGAAAAACTCTTAGCGGGCAATCAGGCCTATTGGGTCTGCCCTTTGATAGATGAAAGCGAATCCATAGATGCCACCTCTGTCCAGAAACGTTATCGATCTTTATGTGAAATATTTAGCGACTTTAAAGTAGGCTTGCTCCACGGTCGCCTTGGCTCTCCGGACAAAGACGAAACCTATCGTGCTTTTCTCCGTGGTGACTTAGATATATTGGTTGCCACAAGCGTTATAGAAGTGGGCATCGACGTGGCGAGGGCCAATATAATGGTCATAGAGGACGCTTACAGATTCGGCCTGTCTCAGCTTCATCAACTTCGTGGAAGGGTAGGAAGGGGCGGCGGCCAAGGTTATTGTTTTCTATTGGGAGAAGCCCCGACGCCCGAGGCGAGGAAGAGATTTAAGGTTATGTGCTCAACCTCCGATGGGTTCGTTATAGCCGAGGAAGATTTGAAACTCAGGGGACCGGGTGCTTTTTGTGGCGTACGGCAGCATGGCATAACGGACTTTAGGGTAGCTGACCTCGTCAATGACGTCGATTTGTTGGATATAGCTCGCGAAGAAGCGCAAGTTTTAGTGAAAAAGGACCCCTCCATGGACAAATATCCCAAGCTTAGAGCACGGCTGATTTCAACGCTTGGCGAGACCCTTTCCCTTGCAATTACCGGATAGCTTATAACTGGTTCTTTAATTAACATACGCTTTACCGATTAGGGTTGTTGGTTCTTTAGCCCCAATTTACTTTATATCTAATATGCGATAAAATGATATACACAATAAAAAAGGAGGTGGTTAAAGTGGCCGAGAGGGAACAGTTGGCCTCAAGGCTAGGTTTTATTTTGGTATCTGCCGGTTGTGCCATAGGGCTTGGGAACGTTTGGCGATTCCCCTATATTACGGGACGATACGGTGGAGCGGCTTTTGTAATAGTTTATCTTATTTTTTTGGTTATATTGGGCCTTCCCATCATGGTCTGCGAATTTGCCATGGGGAGGGCTAGTCGAAGGAATTTGGCGGGCGCTATGCTCGCCCTTGAGCCTCCGGGCACCAAATGGCACATATACGGCTACCTGGGGGTAATGGGAAACATGATCTTGATGATGTTTTATACGACCGTAGCAGGATGGGGCCTGGCCTATACTTACTTTACGGCGGCGGGGCGGCTATCTCTCCTTTCTCCTGAAGAAGTAGGCAACTTCTTTGGTTCCTTCATATCCAACGCTCCTGCGTTAACCCTGTGGATGGCTCTTGCTGTCGTCATCGGTTTTCTTGTTTGTTCGATAGGTCTTCAGGCAGGAGTTGAACGGGTTACCAAGATATTGATGTCCGGACTATTTTTATTGCTAATCGTCCTTATCATACGTTCCGTTACTTTGCCCGGCGCTGAAAAGGGCTTGGCCTTTTACCTCAAACCTGATTTTTCCAAGCTAAGTTGGGAAGCGGTTTATGCAGCCATGAGCCAGGCCTTCTTTACATTAAGCTTAGGTATAGGAAGCATGTTGATATTCGGAAGTTATCTGAGCAGAGAGAGGACGCTTGCCGGGGAATCGGTTTACGTGGTGATTCTGGATACCCTTGTAGCCCTGATGGCTGGATTGGTCATATTCCCGGCCTGCTTTGCCTTCGGAGTGGATGCCGGAGCTGGCCCAGGATTGATCTTCGTGACCCTTCCAAACGTATTTAACTCCATGATGGGCGGAAGGCTGTGGGG
>NZ_FNPD01000011.1 GCF_900107215.1 Acetomicrobium thermoterrenum DSM 13490
CTTTTGTCCTCACGCCTTTCTACGACTAACCCTCTTTCCTTTCGAGATGTTTTGTCCTTTAATATGGCCTCATCTGCAAGCTCGAAGTAAGCCTTTATCAGTTCTCGGATGAAGGCCTTCATGATCCGAGAGATTTCGTCTTCAATTTCCGCTAATGTCCTGACCTCGGAATCACCGAAGAATTCAAGCAACTCCTTGATGAAGTTTATTGCTATTTGTAGTAAAATATCCTTGTTCAAGTTGGGACCCTCCTTTATGAGTTTTTGTGTGCTACAAAGATTCTACCAAAAGGAGGGGTCCCTTTCTTTTTACCTCTGAAAATCTCCTACAAATATTTTACGCGATCTCAGAGTTTTGAAATGTACACAACCCTGTATTTGAATAAGGAGAGCTGAATGTGAGGCAAATAATCTTAATTTTATCTATAGCTGCAACGTTCTTTATCGGTTATGCCGTGGCTGGCATAAGCACCTTTTTATATGGTTCCGGCAGAAAGGATCTGATTTTGATAGGATTATTGGGCGGAATTTCATGCAGCATCCTTGCCTTAATGCTGTGGAAGAAGCTCGTCATTCCAAGATCTACAGAGAATAGAAAGGACAAAAGAAATATCCGACAGCCTTAAAGAGCTGACAGAAAGCCTGACCGCTTCTACATCCTCCCCTTTAACCGAAAACGCAACCCCGGGGACAACTGAAACCCCTTGGCCCGCCGCCTTGAGAGCCGCTTTGCTGCCTTTAAGGTTTGGCATATTAAGCCACAGGTAAATACCGCCTAAGGGCATCTCGAAAAGGGCTTGAGGCAGCATTTTCCTAAAGCCCTCGCACAACGATCTCATTCGCATGGAGATTTGATTTCTAACAAATTCCAGCGTTTCATATAACCCTCCCTCTTCAAGAAATGTAAGCACGAAATATTGGACCAAAGATGAAACAGAGCCGTAAAAAATCCTTTTTATGTCGAGGCAACTTTTCATTAAATTTTCAGGCAAAAGAAGGTAACTCATTCTGAAACCCGGGAAAAGCACTTGGCTGAAGGATCCCAAATACGCTATCTTTTCGGCATTTTCCATGGCCTTCAAAGCGGGCACGCTCTCCTTGCCGTACCTCAATTCCCCATAGGTGTCATCTTCTATTATCAAAAGCGACTTCCTTTTTGCGATTTCCAATATCGAACTTCGCGTCTCTAAAGAAAGCGTGCGCCCCGTAGGATTGTGGAAACTCGGTATCAGATAAAGGACATCGCCTTTGGAGGCATCTTTTAAACTGTAGGCCGGGTCGTTCAAAGATATGCAACAAACTTGCATTTTATTCTTCGTGGCCAACTCCACGACAGGAGAGTAAGTTAGTTCTTCTACAAATATATTTTTTACGCCCTGTTCTTTAATCGCTGCGATCAAAATGGCAAGTGCCTCCAATCCACCAGCAGTAACCAGCACTTCATCGGATCGTGCTGGAATCCCCCTTAAAGCAGCATGCTTAACCAGTGCCCTTCTAAGTTCGGGAACTCCGGCCAAAGGCGCCGGCAAAATCAAATCTTTACTTACATTTAATGACAGGTCTTTCAATATCTTGGATAAAAAACGTGTCGCAATCAGACTTTTATCGGGTAACCCGGAAGCTAGGTCCCATATAACTTTTTCTGAGCACACCGCTTTTTCTCTTGATACACCGGCAACATTTTTGCGGCGGACATAACACCCGCTCTTTTTCTTCAACTCGACATAGCCCTCTGCTTCCAGAAGATGCATGGCTTCATTTACGGTAGTCCTGCTTACGCTCAAATCCTCGGCCAATTGGCGCGTTCCCGGCAGTTTATACCCCTCTGGAAGCGTACCGCTTTCGATCATGCGCTTCAGATGAAACGCTATCTGGCGATAAATAGGAGTTTTAGACCCGCGCTCCAGAGGTATCTCCAACATAACAACCATCCCCTTGAATAAATCACCCGTCGATGTCAAACTAATTATGCTTGGAAGTATGATCTCTTAAATGTAGCGACATTAATTATATGTTTAATCATGCGATTCTCTCAATATATCGTATAAAATATATAGCACCAAGACATGGGAGGAAATATGGATAAATTAAAAAAAATTCACGATGCCCTTATTTTCGACATGGATGGCGTGCTCATTGATGCAACCTTCTCTTATCCAATGGTCATAAGAATGGCTGTACAATGGGGGTGGCGCTACCTGCTCGGCAATGACGTAGATTGCACCGCCTTTTCTTATGGACATTTCTACATCAGCAAGACACATCCGGCCTTTAACGATGACTACGATATTGCATGGATTTTATTGTCCCTTGCAGCTTCAAGGGGAATAAGATCTTTAAAAAAGGCTTTTCCCACCCCAAAACAGTGGGAAGAAATTCTACAAAATTTCAATGGCGACGACCCTTCGCTACTGCTTTCGGACAATTTTAACAATATCGTTCCCAGATCATCTGTGAGACAGTTATGCGAGGAGATCTACTTCGGTCGTGAGGAATACATTTCTTTACAGGGCAAAAAACCTAATTGGTACAAAGGAAAGGGACTTTGGCGAAGAGAAAGAGCTCTTATCGATGTGCATTGGAAAGATCTTCCCTTGCCTGTCTGCATTTTCACAGGAAGGTCTCGGAAAGAGTGTTTTCTTGGGCTAAAGCTTCTTGGCTGGGAAGACCTTCCCATGGAGAGGATATTCACTTTAGAGGACGGCATGCCTAAGCCTTCCCCCGAAGGCTTAGAAGTCTTGTCCGCGAGGGTGGGTGCCAAAAATCCGATATTTTTCGGAGACACGAGCAGCGATTTGGAATCGGCTAAAAGATTTGGCAGAGGAAAGTTCGTATATGTCGGCAAAACCCCTAAAGACTTACCTTTGGTCTTTGAAGATACACAAAAGGCACTGTCCGAGCTGGGGTTTATCGATTAAATCATTGGTCTCCGTCGAAATAGGGCTTTAACTTTTCCCACTCGGGAGAATTCTCGATTTCTTCCGGAGTAACAGTGGCAGTACCCATCTTTTGTACGACCAGCCCGGCTGTCAAAGTAGCAAATTCACAAGCTACACGCCAAGGCAGCCTCAATCCAAGGGCAACGGCTATAGATGCGACTACCGTATCACCAGCTCCGGAAACATCGTAAACCTCCCTTGCACGGGCCGGGAAATGGATCAATTCATCCTTTGCGGCAAGCACCATACCCTGGTCTCCAAGGGTAATGACAACAGCCTCCATGGAAAGACCTTCCCTAAGTAATTGAGCACCCTCCAGAGGAGTGAAATTCCCATCAAAGGCACGCCCTAAAAGCATTTCCGCTTCCGATTTATTGGGAGTCATAACAGTTGCTCCTATATAGCGTTCTTTATGTTGCGGTTTAGGGTCGACTATAATGGGAATACCCCTTCCTTTGGCCCAATTGATGCACCCACCGGCCACTTTTTCACTTACAATGCCCTTCGCGTAATCTGAAATGACCAATACATCGGCATCAAGAGTAGGCAAAACTTTTAAAATATCTTTCGAAATATCGCATAAACGATCATCAATATAGTTATCCCAATCTACTCGTACAATCTGCTGAGAACGGGCAAGAATCCTCGTCTTACGTATCGTCGGCATGTTTAAAGTTATTGGAGAACATATGGCAACCCTTGTCTTATTCAGCAGAGATTCCAACAGGCCCCAATAAATATCCTGCCCCTTGGGAGCCACTAAAACAGCATCGAATCCGAAAGCAGCAACGTTATTAGCCACATTAGCCGCTCCACCCGGCCGATAATCCTCCTCGATAACTTCAACTACCGGAACGGGGGCTTCAGGCGACAATCTGCTCGCACGACCAATGATATAATGGTCGAGCATAACATCCCCCACTACGGCAACTTTGCATCGCTTCGCTTTCACGGATACTCCCCTATTCTTCTCGCAATGCTGACCTTTTGGCCTTGCCCAGGGCAGTTTTGGGCAGGTTATCTACAAATTCGATGATCTTTGGGATTTTATAAGAGGCCAAAAGCCGTCTGCAATGGGACCATATATCTCTTTTTGCCGGCTGCTTATCCAATTTAGGCACTATAAAAGCTTTAACGATTTGTCCGCTCATGCTCTGGTTTACTCCAATAACGGCAGCTTCTTTTACTAATGGGTGTTTCAGAAGAATCTCTTCGACTTCTTCCGGAAATACTTTGAAGCCTCCAACCATAATTACATCGCTCTCGCGAGAGTGAAGCCTTATGTAACCATCGTCATCGATCGACACTATATCCCCCGTATTAAACCAACCGTCTTTGAAGAAAGCGTCAGTCAACCCGTCGTCTTCGAAGTAGCCATCCGCTACTGAGCCGCCTCTAATCCAAAGCACGCCCTCATGCCCTTTGGGCAATTCCTTCCCCTCATGATCGCATACTTTGGTTTCCACTATCGGAAGGGCAGGGCCTACAGTGCCAAGTTTTCTCGCAGAATAAGACCTATTAACGGCTACCACCGGCGATGCTTCCGTCAAACCATACCCCTCCAGCACGCCGATTCCTAAATACTTTTCGAGAATTTCGTCCAAAGCAAAGGGGAATTTATCTCCCCCGGAGATTGCAGCTTTGATACGCCTTGGCAAGCTTTCTCCCTGTGATAGAGCTGATGTTATGAATTGATACATCATTGGCACGCCAACCAATACATTGGTCTCGGAGCTTCTAATTGCTTCCAATACGTTTTTTACGGGCATAAAACTGGACAACATGCATTGAGAAAGGTTTAACAGCAGTGGCAATAAACCACATATTGAAAATCCGAGAACGTGAGAATTGGGAAGAGCGTTAAGAAGTATATCCCCATCCTTTATGGGTTCTACCTGATCGATGCAACTTATGGCGTTCATATATAAAGATGAGTGACTTAATGGTACGGCTTTAGGCTTACCGCCTGTCCCAGAAGTATAAAATATGACGGCGCCGCCTTCTTGGCCGGGGTATTCAGGTAAGGCCTGAACGGATTCCTTAAAAGGTGCATCGTATAGGGCCAGCCCCCAAGGGATATGCTCACGATTCAGCTCGTCAACCAAATTGGAACGCTCTTTAGACAAGACGACCATAGAAACCTTTGCATGTTTCAAGGCACTTGTAACGGCATTTACAGGCTCGCGATGATTATATGGAACTACAGCACCCCCTAAACGCCATGCTGCCAAAACGTGGGCCCAAAAGGAGGGGCAGTTCGGCATCACTAAACCCAAATGCATCCCCGATTTAAATCCACTGTCGTAAAGCTTTTCCGTAACAGCTTCCACCAAACCCCAGAACGCTCCGCGAGACCACCAAACCCCATTAAACCAAATTGCTCTGTCCCAAGGAAATCTACGGCAGATGGATTCTATCTCTTTATCCAATCTATCCAATCTCATCTTCCCCCATAGAGAGCATGTTAGACAAACAAAAAGCAAGATAGGCTTCCAAACCTGCGGCAAAAGGAAGCAGATCTTCCGGTACATCATACTTCGGATGATGCAACCAATATTTACCTCCCGTCCCAAACAGAAGAAAACATGACGGAATGACTTGCGTGTAAAAAGCGAAATCTTCGCCGGCCATCAATGGCCTATCCATAATCTCCAAGTTCTCGTCTCCAAAAGAGTCACGGGCAATCCTTAAAACTAAACTTGTAAGCCTTTCATCGTTTATCACCTGGGGGTAGTTGCGATGATATTTAATAGTACCAAGTCCCCTAAAGGTTTTTGCCAGTAAAGGAACCATTTCCTCCAGTCTGTTTTGAAGAAAATCGCGAACCTCTACGTTCAATGCCCTCAGAGAGCCCCACAGGTCTATTTGTTCGGGAATAACATTATGCGCTTCTCCTGCTTCCAGGTGCCCAAAGGAAATAACGGCGCTTTCCGTAGGGTCTATTTCCCTACCCACTAACGCCTGAGCAGCGAGTATTACATGGGCAATGATCGTCCAAGGATCTACCGTAAGATGGGGGGCAGCGGCATGGCCACCGACACCTTGAATAGATATATGAAACCTGTCGGAGAGGGCAGTCATAATTCCAGGCCTCAACAATAATTTGCCGTACCCGTATTTGGGCCAAAAATGAAAACCCAAAGCATAACCAATATTATAGATGTCCAAAAGACCCGCATCGATCAACCGTTTTGCCCCACCAAGACCTTCTTCGGCTGGTTGAAACACCAACACCACGGATCTGTCGAGCATCTCTCTTCTTTGGGATAAAAGCAGTGCCACTCCCAACAACACCGCCATGTGGGCATCATGACCACAACCGTGCATTACCCCAGGGATACACGAAGCAAATGTAAGATCGGTTTCCTCTTGAAGAGGCAGGGCGTCCATAGGACACCTGATCATTATTGCCCTTCCTTCCCTTTTGCCACTTATTTTTCCTATGACGGCGGTGGTTTCCCCAAAGGCCTGCGTAACTTCAACACCGGGCATGCTTTTGAGGATTTGGAAAACTCTGGAAGATGTTACCCTTTCCTCAAAGGCCAACTCGGGAAAAACGTGAAAACCTCTTCTCCACTCGACCAATTGATCGTAAATATTAGTTGCCTCTTCAAAAAGATCTTCTTTTGTCTTGAGCCTCTCTTGCTTCGATATTCCCACAACCATCACCGTCGTCAACTAAACATTTTTAGCATAATTTCGGGATTGCTCCAAAACTCCGGCTTCACCGCAAAGGCCGAAGCATTTCCATACACCCAACCGTCTTCTATCGGAGCTTGAGAACCCTCTTGCTTTACAGTCCACGTTGGCATGCAGTTAAAACCCTTCACCTCAAGCTTAACCCAGGTAGGCCAATATCCGCTCAAAGATTTCCCGGTGCGTTTTTCGGAAGATATATGTTCGATATTGACTTTATGGCATGGGCCTGAGCTCTCTGCATAATAACCCTTGAAAGGGAAAAATGACAAGCCCCTTATCTGATCCCCATTGGACAGGAAAAAGGATTCTCCGAATATTGGAGATGATCCCCCTTCGATTAAGAGTTTCCCCTTAACGAGAACAGACGAAAAAGCTTTTACTAAAGAGCGATTTTCAACGAGATCTTTCATAAACACATATCCTATGCCATGGGGAACATATATGAAGTCTAAGTCACTATAATTCGTTATTTCATCATATGGAAGTGATATTACGTCATATCCTAGGGCCACCAGCAACTTTTCGTTATTGTCCCCTCCCAAAGTAAGAGCAGGATGATGCACCACTCCAACCTTTCTCTTATCGGAACGATAGCTCATATCGAACTCCAACATTTCCACGTTCAACTGTGCTGCGCCACGAGCATGAGCCACAACTACCTCCCACTCGATTTGTCTTTCCATCGCTATGAGCCGGGCAGCTGCAGTTTTCAACGACAGCAAGGAACGGTTGCCCGACAATTGGCCAACTATGGATAAAAAATCCGGTTTTTGCTTGAAAATAAAACCCGGTATATAACCCAAAGCAGTCCATGGAAGATCTCTGCCGACAGATATTTCTAGAAGTTGATACTCCCTAGGGTTTAAGACGGAGGAGAAGGCGACAGCATTTATTAAATTTGAAACGGAGTTAGGCAATTGCCGCGCAAACTCCAAAACGCGCCTTGCAGTTGTAGCGGAGGAACCGCTGGAAAAAAATACGGGAATAATAGGGCATTTCAATTGCTCAGCCACAGACGCCAAAACAGGGTTAACTTTAATTTTCTCCTCGCTACAACTTCCGAGGGAAGCAAAGAGTATATTTAAACGATCTTCCCGTGCCGCTGTGACGAACAGTTGTTTCAAGCGGTGTACGTTTTCAAGCAAACGCGAATCCAATACAGTTGCCGGCTCACCGAAAAGGACATACAGCAAAGCCGTCAGATGCTCGTCGATGCCCACTACGAAGGGTTTTATCTTATAACCTGCCTGTTGCAACGCAATGGCCATAATTACACCTGGAGGGATCAACGATTCATCTCGCTCGTCTGCAAATATAACTCTTGGCATCGAAAAGGTTTTATTGTCACTCATGAATAAAGTTTATCACACTTGCTATGACTGACAAACTCTTCAAAATTAGATGGCGGATTGCAGATCAGAGTCGCACTTTAAAAAAATACCTTGGCCCACTAAAGATAATAATTTCGTGGGCCAAGGTATCGACAATTTATTTACAACCCGAGCATCCTGAAGTTGGAAGCACTGCGGACTTAACTATCAACTTCGACCCCCAAATGGAACGCATTACTTGGATGTCTATGGTATCGCTTTGAAAGGACATGCCCTTCGGAACCCACAGATCGACATCCCCATCCTTAACCTCAAAGTAATCTTCGAGATTAGCCGGCTTCCCGCCCTCAACGAGGGCCGCATAATAGGAAGATCAACCCCCTCCCATTCTTTTCACCGTAATGTATCCTTCGTTGCCCGACTCTTGTAGCTTTTTGCGAGCATCTTCAGATATAGAAACACCTAATTTAGCTATATTTTCCATTCAATTTCACCCCCAGCAAGTATCTCATACAATTTAAAGCTATTATAGCATACCTCTTATGGTATCCAAAGATAAATCAAAAAGACCTATCACAATTACCATATCTGCAGGCAATGGTGCGCAAAATTTTCTACCCGCCAAATAACTCAAATCATTCCCAAAAATTTCCAGAGAGTAGGCATGCAGCATTGGCCTTCCTGCTTCTTTGCCACTGTCGCCGTACTTGACATCGCCAACGATAGGATGCCCGATGTGCGATAGATGAACCCTAAGTTGATGCGGTCTCCCGGTAATCGGCTCCAATGCCACCAAAGAGGCACGATTTCCTGCCGACAAAGACATGTATCGCGTGGCAGACCTCTTGCCTTCCCCCTTGTTTACTACCGTCTTGAGAGAATGTTCGTCCCTTTCAAGGGGAGCTTCTATTACGCCTTCTCCGGATATACATCCCCTTACAACGGCCAAATATGTCTTGGCAACCCTTCTGTTTCTGAATATAGCTGTCAGTGCTCTTAAAGAACGAGGATTTAAGGCGAGGGCCATTACCCCGGATACATTACGGTCTAGCCTATGTGCCGGGGTAGGAATAAAATCCCCTTTAGTTTTATTGATCAAATTGAGTGCTCTGTTAACGACCGAGTCATCCTCTCTGGATGCCGGTTGGCTCAAAAGCCCGGCAGGCTTATTTATTATCAAAACATTTTGATCCATAAATATCACTTCCAAAGGTTTATCCACTACATTTAGCGAGGACTTTAGTTTCGCAGGATCTTCAAAGGGTACGCTGACTTCGTCTCCCCTATATAAGCGATAGGAGGGCTCTGTTTTTTCTCCGTTAACGGTGATCTTTCCTTTTCTGATAGCGCGCATAATGGCACCCAAGGGTACCTGACTATATTTCTTTCGCAGGAATCTATCCAGCCTCACGCAATCGTAATCTTCATCTATCTTCCATATTTTCGCCATCGCACGTACCTTTTCTGACGGCAACGATTCCTATATTTCTCGCACAGTCCATATATACATCAAAGGATCCTTTGTATATTTTGATCCCCAGATCTTGCATCTTCTGGCAACATGCCGATTCAAACCACTCCTGCCTGAAGACATTCCCCTTCTCCCCTGCGAATACCGGCATATAGAGGACGTTATCTATTTCCAGATCGGAGTAAAAATGGGTACCATAGGAAAGTTCGGGCATAAATCCCAACACGGGAATTCCAACTTCTACAATGCACTTACAGTTTGTTAATTCGCTATATTGAACTGGGACTCCCAAGGCAGGATTGCTCGATCCAACTCTGCCGGGTGCCACCAAAATATAGGAATTAGGATACAACTTCTTGTTGATCTCTCCTATGGCTCTTGCAATCTCATGTTTATTAGCCGCCGTCACGTATACTTTATGATCAACATATACCAGATATGGCACGTTCTCAAGCTGTCCGTCGGTGACCATTCTGTCCGCCTTGAGAATTACAAGCTTACCCTCCAGGTCCCTTTCATCAAATTTAGAATCACAGCAACCCGTCCAAAGAGGCCTGGCCTGCAGCAACTCCAATTTCCTTTCGCTCGGTTCGTAGGCAAACTCTATATCCACAGGGGCACCCATGGAATCTTCCAAATGCTTAAGGAGTTTTTGCATTCTTGTAAAGAAGTCAGGGTTGTGTCTCGTAAACCTTTCAAAGGTAACGCAAACCTTGCTGTCGTCTTCCTGTTGCCTGAAATAAGACAAATCGAGGTTTTCCCAATAACCGTTACCGTCATCTTCACGATATACCTGGGCATACTCTCCAAGCTCTCTTCCGTAATGCGTCAACAAATAATCTAATATTCCCTTATCGTTTATGTTGTAAGTTACTATATCTCCTCTATCTCCGTCTATCATTTGAAAGCTCTCCTGGGAATGCCTCATTACGTTGTAAGGATGATTACCTTCCGGCCTGAGATTGGGATTTGAAAGCGAAAAAATTCTAGCGTAACCACGCCTAGTGCTCATTGTTCCAAGGCCAAATACCAGCCGCAACAAACCATCTTCTACGTTCAGGCGAGTGCACCACCTTCTCAAGTTTAATGAATATCCTACTCCTGCCGTAGTTGGGAAATAATAGCGACCTCTCCACTTACCTGAGGCTCGCATGACGATTATTCCCATTTTGTCATCGCCCAATTTGTGTTTGTTGCGGTATTCTACAGCCGTTGGGAAAAAGGTCCTGGCATATATTCGCTTTATTTCGTTCTCGATCGCCAAAACTCGTTCGTTTAAGTCTCCGCTGGCGTGCAGTAGCCGTGATCTGTATTTTCCGGCGAAGGAATATTTGAGCGAATCTTCCAGCATGGACGATGAACGTACCGCGATGGGGGAATCGACACATTCAAGAAATGAAGCTATACGTTCCCTTACATTACTGGGCAATTCAGCGTCAAGAAACCTTCGCTCAATTCTTTCGGGCTCACTGTCCAAGACGTTGTCCAAATCATCTATTTGGCTTAAAAATTTATCGAAGGCCTCGATGCTTATAAAAATAGATTCCGGCATCTCCGTAGAAACAAGTTCATCGACACCACTTTCGAGAAGGGATTTCATTCCAAAAAGAAGGGACCTTCCCTTTCCGCCGATATGACCGGCTCCCACGATCGAGCTTGCAAAACGATCATCGTTACATGGGTCCCAAGAAAAATAGCTTGCCAATTTATCCTCTCGCACTCTGCCAGAAACTTCAGAACCCACAACCTAAACCTCCTTTAGGTCTCGTCGACAATGACTCCTATTTCCCTTTCCCCATTTAAATACACTCCGAAATTTCCTTCGTAGATCCTTAGGGCTTCATGTTCGCCCATAAAGAAGGGCGTCTTCTCAAACCACTGCTCGTTGCAAATATTGCCATGCTCTCCGCAAAAAACGGGCAAATAAAGTATCTTGTCCGTGTCGAGGTCAAGGAAGAAGTGAGATCCATAGGACAATTCAGGCACAACTCCAGCACTAGGGACACTTACTTCCACTATGCAGCCGCATCCCGATATCTCTCCGTATGACACGGGTACTCCAAGCAAAGGATTTGTACTGCCCCATCTTCCGGGGCCTACCAATATGTACCTTTCTCCCAAAAGCTTTTCGTTTGCCTTCCCTACGGCTCGCGCAATCTGAACGAATTCCCTCGTATCCATATATAGCTTGGGGTCTACATAGACGAGATGGCGAACACCCCTCAACTTTCCGTTGGAAATCATTCTGTTTCCTCGCAATACTATCCGTTCAGACGGTATTTGGGGAATCTCCACATCACCCCACTCTTCAAAAGTAGCAAGAGGCCTCATTTGCACTAAAGCGAGCCGATCATCTTCGGTCTCGTACGTAAATTCCAAATCCACAGCAAGTCCCGCTCTTTCCTCCATCAGCCTCAACAGGGAACGTATTTTTTCAAAAAATGTGGAGAATCTGCGAGGAAAGTTGGAGAAAGTCATAACAGGCCACATTTTTTGAATATCAGAAACAATACCGCCGTGTAGCATATAAAACATCTCTCCGTCGCTCAATTCCAAAAAGGAAGAGGCATTTTTGTGGTGAGTAATTATGTGGTCTAAGGCCATATCTATTCTGTTGCTTAAAAAGAAACCTCTTTTTAAATCGATATAATCGAATTCGTCTTGAGCATGAGCGATGATATCGCTGGCCCTGTTGCCCTCGACTCTAAGTCCCGGCAGGCTTAAGTAAAAAACCTTGGCATTAGCCCTTGCGACGGCCCTGGTACCAAGGCCAAAACACAGTCGCAACAAGCCCTCCTCTCTTCTTACTCTAGGACTTGGGCGACGATATACCTTTGAGAAGGCTACTCCGGCCAACTCGGGGTAATATAATTGACCTCGCTTCCTGCCTACAATTGGCTGTATTATTATGGCCATCCTTTCCTGTGCCAGTTTAATGCCGTGTCTTCTGCGATACTCCTTGGCAGATGGGTTGAAAGTGGATGCGTAAACTAATTTTATTGCCCTTTCAAACCTGTGAAGTCTGTATTCCAGATCTCCACTATTTCCAAAAAACCTCGTCGAGTATTTGCCGGCAAAGGAAAAGGCAAGATCGTCTTCCAGAACTGACGAAGACCTGACTGCCACTGGTGTGTCGATATCAAGCAAAATGTTAACAAGGGTATCGCGCAAACTCTCAGAAAAATTGGCCCCTTCAAAAGCCCTCTCGATCTCCTCAAAATTTTGGGCACCCCTGACAATAGGCTCTAAATTATTGCGCACCATGAAGTCATTAAATACCTCTGTGGTAAGTACATAGGACACCCTGGGGAAATCTATACACTTCCCCAAAGGGTTGGTCTGAAGGGCTTCCGCAGCAAAAGCTACTCCCTTTGCCTTGCCCCCTATCTCGCCTTCCCCTATGGACCATTTTTTTGATCGATAGAAGGATGTTCCTTCATAATGTGCATACGGTGCGCTTGCCATTGACATCCACCAACTCCCGCTCACAAAAAGGTTTTAGGCACCGTACTTTGACAGCCTCAACCCGTGAGCTAACATTAAACCCATGAGATAATGGGCGGGCATAATTCCCAGCGCTCCCTTGGCACACTCCCTTTCACCAAAGCCGGAGCAATTACCGTGACGAACATACGGACTAACCAACAAAACAGGCACCGGATGCCAGGAATGGCTTTTTAATTGGCTTGGGGTGCTATGATCTCCGGTTACTACTAAGACATCGGGCTTAAGCTCCAATACCTTTGGTATCAAGGAATCAAGTTTTTCCAAAACTTCCTTTTTAGCATCATAATTACCATCTTCGCCGTAGCTGTCGCTATACTTTACGTGGACGTAAAAGAAATCGTATTTGTCCCATTGAGAAGAAAGAGCTTCGAAAAGTCCCTCTAATCCTCTGTCAGCCTCAACCACTTCCATGCCAACCAGACGGGCAATGCCTTTATACATGGGATAGGTGGCGATTGCGACGGGATTTATCTTATAGAGCTGAGATAAAGAAGGCATATGGGGAGCTTGTGAAAAACCTCTCAACAAACAACCGTTGGCCTGTTTTTCCTCCGCCAGCAACTCTCTAACCCTCTTTATAAATTCGTTCGCTACGCTCGCCATAAGACTTCCCCTTGAAGATGAAGGTTCTGCCCACCTCATAGGAAGACCATTCTTCTGGGGGTCGGCGTCCTCGACTTCCTCCGACAGGCCCTCACCGGAGAATACAGCCACGAATCTATGTTCTTCCCCAGGGTAAAGTTTTACTTTTACTCCCTTTATTTCCTCTATATTTTTCGAAAGAAAGGCTATTAGCTCCTTGTTTTTTTCCGAGGATATACGACCAGCCCTTCTGTCGACAATGACATCGTCGGGGCCCCAGGTCGAGAAGTTCCCCCTCACGCATACATCCTGTGGTGCTACTTGAGCCCCTACGCCCAAAGCTTCGAGGATTCCTCTTCCAATGCTAAAGTCCAAGGGATCATAGCCGAATAAGGCCAAATGCCCGGGACCGCTGCCCGGAGTAATCCCCGGTTCTACCATCTGCAGCAATCCGACTTCGCCCTTAGAGGCCAACTTATCAAGGTTAGGAGTCGAGGCGGCCTCTAACTCCGTTTTGCCGTTCTCCCCCGGCAAACCGCCTAGCCCGTCTATCACCAGTAATAATAGTTTTGTTTGGTTTTCCAGCACTAACTCGCTCAACAGATCTATTCTTTTCATGTGCCAAAGCCACCTCCTGCAATTTTCGTATCCTATGTTTGTTTATGATATTTTACACCAATTTTATTATTCATGACGGTGCGAGCAGCAAAAACTCTTTGAGCAGTCACTAGATTGCATGCTATAATATAACTATGTTTTGTGGCAGGACTAACAAAAGTAGGAGGCGAGAGATAATGAGCGTTTGGGAAAAGCTGTACAGCGAAAAGGTAAGCACTTTGAGGCCTTCGCCGATAAGGGAAATGCTGCACGTGATAAGGCAACCGGGAATGATCTCTTTTGCAGGCGGTAATCCCGACCCCCAAAGCTTTCCGGTGGACTTGTTCTATGAGTCTGCCAGTATTTTAAAAGAACAAGGAAAAGACGTGCTCCAATACGGAACCACTGAGGGATATCCTCCACTCAAAAGCTTTCTCTGTTCGTGGCTTAAACCCAGAATGGGCAGGGCCATCACGGAAGATGAACTTTTAATAACGACGGGATCCACTCAAGTGGTAGATCTCCTTTGTTGGGCAATTTTGGACAAGGGCGACTTGATCATAACGGAAGAGCCCACCTTCGTAGGGACTGCACTGACCATGCACAATCATGGCGCTCAATTTCTAACCATACCATGTGACGCCAATGGAATGCTTGTGGATCAGCTACCCGAAAAGATAGAAAAAGCCCTATCTCAGGGCAAGCGGATAAAGTTTATCTACACAATACCTAACTTCCACAACCCCCTTGGTTGCACTATGTCCTTAGAAAGAAGGAAGAAACTGGTCGAAATAGCCAACAGATACGGGATTGCCATTCTCGAAGACGACCCTTATGCATACATACGCTTTGAGGGCGAAGACCTGCCCACGCTCTTTTCATTAGATCAGTCCGGCCTTGTAGTCCATGCCTGCACTTTTTCCAAGATCCTGGCTCCCGGAACGCGCGTTGCTTGGGCTGTAGGCAACAAGGAAATAATAAGAAAAATGGCGATCTTCAAACAAGGCATCGATTTATGCTCAAGTGTAGTAGCCCAAGCGTTGGTATATGAATATTGCAGAAAGGGACACCTCGACAGCTACTTACCCAATATTGTTGATCATTATCGCAAAAAAAGAGACAACATGGAGGAATGTCTCAAAAAACACCTCCCCCTGGAAGAAGTTTCCTGGGTAAAGCCAATGGGAGGGTTTTTTTACTGGCTTGAGATGAAAAATTTAAAGACGGCCGATCTTTATAAGAAGGCCTTGCAAAAGAAGGTAGCTTTTGTGCCTGGCGAATCTTTTTACCCAAATCAAAACGGCGGCAAAAACTGCTTCAGAATGTGCTTCACCTTCGCTTCTCCAAGCGACATGGACGAAGGCATCAAACGTCTAGGAGAGGCTATGAAAGAGCTTTTGAAGTCCTAGCGAAAAACAACTGCCCTCTCTTTCTGTTCCAAGAAAGAAGAGGTATAATTGTACGATCTTTTGGACAAGGGAAAGAATAATTGGTGTTGGAAAAAAGTTTTTTAAACTTAGATGACACTATCGCATCTATATCTACAGCTTGGGGTGAGGCCGGAATAGCCATAGTAAGGCTTTCCGGCCCCCAAGCTCTTGATATTGCAGAAAAGGCATTTAGAGGAATCAAACCCCTTAAAGACACGCCCCCCAGATATATGCGAAACGGATTCTTACTCGACGAAAGAGGTGCCCCAATAGATGAGGTGTTGGGAGTTTGGTTTCGCTCGCCAAAAAGCTATACGGGCGAAGATGTGGTAGAGATCCACTGTCATGGCGGCTTGCTTGTCGCCTCAAAATGTCTCGAGCTCCTGATTGCTCAGGGTGCCCGCCTTGCTGAGCCTGGAGAATTTACACAGAGGGCTTTTCTGAACGGAAGAATAGATTTGACCCAGGCTGAAGCAGTGCTTGGTGTGATAAGAGCCAAAAGTGACGAAGCGCTCCTTTCTGCTGCAAGAACCTTGCGTGGAGAGCTGTCCGCCAAGGTCAATAGTATATACGATTCCCTGCTCAATATTTCTGCAACTTTAGAGGCTAACCTCGATTTTCCCGAGGAAGATATACCATATCTATCTAAAGATGATCTCTTCCAAAGTTTGAATGCAATAGCTTTAAATCTCCAAGATGTGATATATCGCTGCAAAGTTGGCAAAGCGCTCAGAGATGGAATAAAGGTAGCGATAGTCGGCCGCCCGAATGTGGGGAAATCTTCCATATTTAACGCCCTTTTAGAGGAAACGCGTGCCATTGTAACCCCCATACCAGGCACTACAAGAGACATCATAGAAGGAAGCATAGTGCACAAAGGAATTCCCATCATATTTATGGATACGGCAGGCTTGAGGGCAACGGATGACTTAGTGGAAACAATTGGCGTAAGCATGGCCCAAAAGGCTTTAAGAGAGGCCGACTTGAGGCTATGGATAATAGATGGAAGCGAGCAACTCACTAAAGAAGAGATCGACATGGCAATGGAGCTTAAAAATCACTCCCACATCGTGGCGATCAACAAAGCCGATATCCCCCAAGTAATTTCTCTTGAAGACGTTAGGCAAATGCTTCCAGAAAGCGAAATAATGGTCCTCTCTTCTTATGACAAAGAAGCCATAAGGGAATTAAAGGAACGAATTGTCAAGAAACTGTTCAAAGATTCGGCAATAAACGAGGGTTTTAATGCAACGGCAAGGCAAATAGAGACCTTAAAAAGCGTGTTATCCTGTGTTGAAAATTCCATATCTTCCCTAGTATCCGGAGAGCCGCAAGATCTCGTCGCTTCCAATTTGCTCGAGGCAAGATATCATATTGACAGATTACTGGGACGTAATTTCGACGAAGACCTGATCCATTTGATTTTTAGCCAGTTTTGCGTGGGGAAATAATTAATACAAAGGTCATTAAGAAACGCCTTTCGTCGCTCAAAAATCCCCTCTTCGGTGATCGAATAAAATTACCGATTCACTGCCTCGACAAACTACCAGCGTGTGACGAGATCTCTCATAAGGCCGCGATGAATAGCGTCTAGGAAATACAAAAAAATCCCCGATACCACCAAATCTGCTGTCGTGCCTGGATTTCTTTTGTTGCCTTTTTTCCGGAGGAAGTTATCGAAATTATGAATAGATTTTCTTCCTCTTTCGGTCATAACCCCTCCCCTCTCCAAAACCTCGAAGGCCTTTCCGGAAATCTCTACCGCTTCCTCCCATCCCAACTTGCGGAATATCAAAGTATCGGGAACCTTGGAAAGGATTGTCAAAAAGGCTTGCACAGCAGCATCTCGCAATCTCAACCCCCTCTCCAGCGCGTCGGCAAAGGATGGCAAAGAGAGCTCAAAGGTAATGGAAAAATCGGTCACGTATTCCCTTGCGATAGAATCTCTATCCGAAGCTTCAGCCATTGCTTCTCTCAAAGTGATTCCCCGAGGCATCTCATTTACGTCATATAGGTCCACCCGACCCATACCGCCTGCGCCCGACATCCTTATGGCTTCATATGTCTTGACGGCGTCGCTTTCGCTTAGACTGCCAAGAACACCTCTTAAGGAATTGCGAATAGCTTCAGCATCAGAATCGTTATCGCAACATAGGGCAGCCTTAGAAAGGGGAGCCAATAGCAATATAATGCCTAAATTCACATTTGCAGAGGTGAGCTTTGCTCTTGCTTTAATGCTTTCCAAAACGATTTCTCCCACGGACAATCTGTCAAGCTCTTGAAAGGCCGAACCCAATGCGACAGCCCCTGCAAAAAAATCAAAGGGGTTAGTGTCGTGAAAAGATCTGTTTATATGAACGTTGCCGGGTTTCTTTGAGCATACTTCAACGATTGAAGCTAATTGAGCGGCCCAGATAATCTCGTCTATAGCATACATCATGTTTAATCACTCTATCACATCATAGCATCGACAATGGTCGATGCTATGTCCGATTGCGCAACCTGCTGGAGCCCTCTCCAACCTGGTATTCCGTTAACCTCCAATAAGTAAAGCTCTCCTTCTTTGGAGGGCAAAATATCAACTCCTGCATAAAATGCTCCAACGGCCTCGACAGCGCGGAGGCTTAAATCAACTATACTGGTGTCCGGATCCAAAGGGCTAACCTCTGCTCCTAGGGCCACATTGCACCTCCAATCAGAGGAGTGCCTCTTCATCGCTGCTATAACACGCCCATTTACCACGAAGACCCTTATATCACTACCTTCGTGGGGAATGAACCTTTGAAGATAGTATACATATCTACATTGATATAATGCCATAAATACTCTATGAGCAGTCTCGGGATCCGTCACCCTTATCATACCCCTGCCTTCCGAACCAAAGAGAGGCTTGACCACTACATCACATCCCAGTTCCTTAAAGGCAGCCATGGCATCTTCATATCTTTCAGTGATGTAAGTCTCCGGAACTTTCAATCCTGCCCGGGAGAGCAAGGCTGTAGTATACATCTTGTCCACAGTCCTCTCCAAAGCCCGAGGGGAATTTACAATCTCTACGTCCTTAACTTCCTCCAGCACATGAAGCAAGTCGACCCTAAATATCACCTGCTCCAACGAACCTCCAGGCAAGGAACGTACTAAAACCACATCTCCAATATCTGTCCCAACGCCCGGACAAGCTATATCGTCCTTTATAAAAGCCTTCATTTCTTTGGCGCGAAGAACGCTAACGACAACACCTCTTTTTTGAAATGCCCTTATCAGTGCCTCAACGTGCCAGGCGTTATCCGATCCCAATATCGTTACCTTCATTGTTCAAACCATTCGCGCCTCAGAAGCTCGAGGTTTTCTCTTCCAAAGTTCTGCCAACGCCCTGTAGCAATATTGTTTATTGATACGCTTGCCGGACTGAAAAGCATGGGGTCGACTTGGTAAAAGTCGTAATTATATCTTTTAAAAAGCTCCGAAAAAGGTAGACCGTAATCTTTAGAAGATGCGGAGGGCAGTTTTTCGGCAATGGAATCGATTGCAGAATCTTTGTCGCAGAGCGTAAACCATACCTTGCCACCATATAATACCGCATCATTAGTCCAACCCATAGCAGTCATAAAATCTCCTGGTGTCGGGGAAATGGGGCAAATTCCGTAACCATGGATGAGCATCGTCGTATCGTAACCTAGTTCGAATAGTTTATGAACCCCTGTTTCAACTACTCTCGATACGATCTGAACGGCTCCTGCCAAGGAATTGGTAGGTGCCACCAAAACGTACAGATCCCTCGGATCGACGTCGCATTTTCTTGATATCGAATCCAATAAGCTTTCAGGGGGAAGTATAGATGATTCGATCGCCAGCACGGCAATGGGTGAAGTTTCTTTGTATTCAAGCACAGAATACAAGGGCTCGTTGCAGTAAAGCGACCTGGCGGGGCCGGAACCCAGTGCGAAAAAATCTCCCTCTTTCAGAGCCCAACCAGCATATTGCGAAGCAAGGCAGGCAACTGCAGGATTTGCAACCTGCACTGTAACGCTAGGGATCGATAATCCGGGATAGACGCCGAAACTCACCTCTCCAAAGCCTCCCATACAGGCCTCTGCGAAAAGTCTGCCCGCCTCATAAGAACCATTCGAACCTATGCCAACATCTAAAACTGTCGATCCTGTCTTTGTCTTAATAACGGATATGCCCAATTCATAAGACTTTTCGATCATTTCGCTTACGCGTTCATACGCTCCCTCATTAAGAGTTTTCAAGGATCAAAATCTCCCCCTTCCCCAGCGAAGACATATCTCCAACATACCTTCTGTAAAGACCGTTAAAAATTTCATCGGTAATGGGAAAACCTTTATCCCATAAATACTTAAAATAAAGCTTCAGGTATGTGGGCGAATAAAGACAACTATAGCCAAACGTTGAAAGCACTCTATCGGTTCCTCCTATCGATACTATGCTCCCCCTCTTCATGCCACCGCCTGCGTTGAGCCCCATTTTTCCAAATACTACAATCGTGCCTGCTATCATGTTGGCTCCGGCAAAATCTCCGGCATCTCCCGTCACTGCTATGAGGCCTCTCCTCATCCCCTCTCCAACCCTGTTTCCAACAGAGCCGAAGACCATGATCATACCGCCTCTCATGCCTTTGCTGTTTCCTGGAAGAGGAGAGCCTAGCATGGCCTTCGCATTGCCCTTTACGACTACCGTCCCGCCCGACATCTCACAACAGCACCGTGGCTCTAAATTACCATTAACGACAATCGTTCCGCCTTTCATGCGTTGGCCCAAGTGCATGCCTGCATCTCCCTTGACCATGATTCGCCCCTGAGACATGTTTTCGCCTATTCGCTTTACGCTTTTTAGGTCTCCTTCGAATATCAAAACCTCGTCTCCGTGGCACTTGATATCAAAGATATCCCCAAGTTCAACTGTTTGCTTTCCAATTTGCACCTTTAATTGGCCAATCTCCTTTGCACCCAGGCTCAACACCGTTTCAGGTAAAATTCCGTCGACTTCGACAGGGACTTTACCGATTTCTTTCAAGGTTAAGGTAACGCCCCTTTCATTCACCGAATAGATTTTCCCCAAGGTACATAGGGCACAACCTCTCATAAATTTCACCCCGGCCTTCGGTCTTAAATTACTACAACTTATCCTCTCAAAAAGCAGGGACCAATTAACTACCGAATCCTCCGATATTAACTTATTGCGATTCCCACCAGAATTGCCTGGCAATTTCCTTGAGCAGTTGCCCTGAAATACGATCATCCTAATATGCTAAGCCAAAAATATATAAATACAGGTCTTTTATCGATGTTTTTTGAATATACCTTAATATTTTTATGATATATTATCAAGTCATATATTTTTTAAAATATCGAGCAAAGAAAATTTGTACTGCCCAAGACTTCCGCCGTAGTTTCCTGCTGTTACCGAGACTACATCAACGGCACATACGGCCAAGAGACCGTACCCCATCGCATCTCTTACAGACTTTTCATCCAAACCGTCTATGACTATTTCATAAACGGCATTCACTTCTTCTGACAACGAAGTCTTTACTTGCCTTTTCAGGGTGGGACAAAAAGGGACATTTGTGGAAGCGTTCAAAAAAGGGTATGTAGAGCCAACTTTACTACCGCTTCGGACGATACCGCCGGGAAAGGGAAGAATTATCCCTGGCACTTTCTTCATGGACTTTACGGCCCTTTGGGCAGCTTCGAGACAAGAGGTAACGTCTTTAGCCAAAATCAACAAGTTCCCGCCACCCACGCCTTTCTTCACGCAAAACTTTTGCTCGACCAAAAACTCCCCATCCATTACGGGAATCCTCCAAAATCTCCTCTTGTCGAGAAATTTGCTCGATTGATAAGAATCCCCGAAATATCTGAGTTTTCCGCCAACGTCTATCTGCTCTCCCTCATCAAGTCCGTTGTAGCAGGCCGTAGTGGGACAGGTCATTATGGATTGGCCTATTCTAGAGATGAGCTGAGACTCCAAAGCTGACTTGGAAACGCCAAAGATCAAAATGCTTGTTCCGGGACGGCCGTCCGGTGTCTGAGTGCTATTCAACTCCGCCTCTATTCCCGCCTCACAGCCACAACCAATGACGGATGTGGCAAATCCCGTGGCAGACACCGCTGCCGTCATGGCCCATTCAGGGGTATCTGCCGTAACTACGAGGCGGCTTCCCCACATTGAAAATGCCTCTGCGTAAGTATCTTCGACATTAACTCCATTATAAATCATTAAATCAATCCCCTCTCACTTCCACGCTTGCCCCTTCCTGCGCACAGGAAGTAACAAATATCAACGAGCCATCTCCAAATGTGTCTTTAAGCTTCGCGCAAATAACTCGTGCAGTCCCTTGATCTTGTGTTATGCCGTAAACTGTTGGCCCCCATGAACTTTGTCCAATGCCTACAGCTCCTTCTTTTTTCATACAAAGCGCCATGTCCTCAGACAGTTGCGAGTTGAAATTCCCCCCTTGTGCTTTAGAAAAACAACGGCCAATCAAATCCTGTATTCCTGTAACAGCTTCACCGAAGCCACAGATTTCTTTTTCTACAATGGAAGGCAACAGTTTCATCAATGTAATTCGACATATACTTGAAGACAACTCCTCGTGTATGCTTAGGGATCGAAATTTTTCGTCCTCTTCAGCACCGCTTATTCCTTTAAGAAACAAAGGTATTGCAACGACAAAGGCCCACTCGCGCGGAAGCAGGCTGTGAAAGAGCAAAGGAGGAAAACCTGTTCCGTCCCACCTTTTGTGTCCCCCATCCAAGACAAACCCTCCTCTTTCAAACGTTACGGTACCGACGCTTGACCTTTTGCTTCTTCCCATTATGCCTGCCAAATCCTTCACCGATACGTCTATCTCGAAGAGGACAGAAAGGGCCCTGCCTACTGCTAAGGCCAATCGCGTTCCCGATCCCAGCCCGACGTGGGAGGGTATGGAGGAAATGATTTTTATGTCGACACCTCCTTGAATGCCGAAGAAAGACAAAAACTTCTCTGCGTACTGCAATGCCCTTTCAGCATCCTGTCCCTCTACTGTCAAAATGTCGTTCAAGGAGACATCCAGCACTACCTTTGGCTCGTTTATGCCCACGCCTATGCCGCCGAAAATTCTTCCAAGGCTCCCGTTTAAATCAAGAAAACCAAAATGCAGTCTGGCGCCTGTTTCGACGTGAACAACCCTCAACTAAATACCCCCTTAAGATAATTATCTATGACGGCAAGCGCTTCCATTTCCCGCTCTCCTCCAGTCTTTTCTACTATGATCTTCGCCTCGGATATGCACCTATCAAAAAAACTCTTTTTGTAAAATTGATATCTTGTTGCTGCTATCAAAAGTTCCATAATTGAACATTTAGCTCTATTATAGCCCTTAAAGGGATGCCCTATTCCATAATAAAGAACGGAACAGAGGAAGCTTCCTCTATCTGTTTCTTCGCTCACCTCGCAGGCTTCAAATTCAATCCAGGAACAAACATCTACATATACAAATCCGGCTATTTTTTGAGCTTGTCGGCATTGAAGATCGGGATCATCCAGGGCACTAAGGCAAAAGGATAAAATGTCATCTGTGATATTGGCTACAAAATAGCCAAATCTCAATAGATTTCTGTATGTATGGCTGGATTTATAGGGGCACAAAAAATATCGGCCTTCACTTTCTTTTAAGCCCATAGGTGCCCAATTGGGAGATCCGTCGGCATTCAAGGTGGAAACTATAACTTCATAAATCATCGTCTGACAAATAGCCCCAGTCCAAGGGGCGCTCCTGCATATATTTTTTGCCCAATTTCGCGGCCAAAGAAGCTTTTTCGAGCTCTCTACCTAAATAAAAAGCATGACCCGGATCGTTAACACCGATGGATTGAAAAAGCATATTAATATCTTTGCCCTTCAAAAATATCGAATTGTTGAAAATATATATATACCCATCTGCTACAAAAATACGGAAGTTTTTATCCGTTACTTTTTTATGAATGTCGATTATCTCCTCTTCGCTATAGACCTCGAAAGGAGTATCCTTGGCTGTCACTAATCCCAGGTTAAAACCCTTGGGCAACATCCCCGATTCCCTTGCACTTTCGTTCATTAAGCTCGCCAGGTATGTTTCCCTTACTGCACCCCTAGCCCAACTTGTCACTTCAGTTGTCAAGACATAATTGATCTCAAGCTCCGCACAAATTCCCAAAAGAATGGCATTTATTCCGGTAGAGTCTGCTTCCGTAAGTTCTGTCAAATTTCCGATCCCCATAAGCATCTCATCATCAGGGAAGCGTCTTCTGTATTCTACGTAGCGTCCGATCGACTCGGAAAGGCCAAAGGGAAGGGGGTCAAGAATGGGATCAACCAGATATTTCTTGCCTCTATCCCTTAATCTGGCCACATTTCTTTCCAATGAATTAAGGTTTTTGTCTTCAAAATCGGGTATTACAACCACCGGACATGACAAACTGAAGGCAAGATCTATGTTGAAACTGTTGACACTCAAATAAAGGTCGATGCCGAATTTATCAGCTTCTAGGGCTGTCTTTTCGTCAAATGTGTCAAGGCTAACGCATAAGTTCAACTCCTTCAAAACCGACACAATGTCGCCAATGTTGGGGATAGACCCCTTATTTGGTCCGCCAATGTCAATTATCGTTGCTCCCTTGTCTTTGTAATCAAGTGCTTTATTGACAATTTCGTTTAACGTCATCTTATGGGCATCAACTATCTCGGCCAATATCCTTATATTGGGCTTTGTCTTTTTCAAATGCGTCGAAAAACCGAAAAAGCTGGGGAGGTCTTTTAGGTCCTTAGGACCCCTCTTGACTTCCACGCCCAACGCTTCGGCAAGCACCTTCTCATCGCCCTGACACAGGCCGGGCAAAATGACGACATCCGCATCCCCTGCGCTCCTAAGCTGCGACATAACCCAGGTAACGTTCATAAGAGCCGCAACGGAGATAGGCAAAACGGACACTTCATAAGAAAAAGGAGGGTCCATATTCTTCAAAATATTAAGCAAGGCGTTATGGGCTAACCTGCCAGTTACAAATAAAATCTTAGACAATCTTCCAACTCCCTGAGATTATTTACTACCCCTACTCCCGGAAAAGTCTTCAGAGTCCGGAGGTGTTGCAAATCGACGGGCCTGGGGTACACCATAATTTTTCTTCCCGTTGGCGTAAGAGACTCTATCCTTGGAGATACGTCGCTTGGTAAAACCAATATCGGAACTTTTGATTTTCCAGCCTGGGAAAATAGATTTGACGGAAGGGAATCGGCTATCCCTAAAGCGCACTTAGCCACTGTATTCGAGGTCGCAGGCGCTATGACCAAAAGATCGTATCTTCCGGCAGCAAATGCTCCACAGGATGGCGAGCTCGACTTGTAGTCTTTTACTATGTTGATATCCCTACGTTCTAAGAAATCGCCGTATTTGTACATCTTTATTACTTCAATGCCGGCGCTTGATAAAAAAAGGTCTATTTTGTCTTTGTTTTTTTCGATAATTTCCAAACATTCTTTTAGAAAATGTCCTGCCCCGGTAACAACCCATGCGACTTTCATAGCTTCAACCACTCTTCCAAAGTAACACTTGAACATAAGATATCATCTTTTAAGCGTATTTCACCTCTTATATCGCCCAGTAATCCGCTTCTTTCCGCAAAGGCATTATGTTGATGGATGCTTTCCAAGCTCTCCTCTCTAGCCAATACAAAAGTATCATCGGGAAGATCGGGGTAAACTTCCACCAAATTCAATAGCATATGCCTAACAACGTCCTCAGCAAACCTGGCATTTTGATGAGCTTTATTGACAACAAAAAACTCATCAGGCCTTTTAAGCAGTTCATATGTCTCGGAACTCATTGATGCCTCTATAATATGTACCAGATGCTCCGCTCGAACGGACATGTCAGAACCGACGAGTAGCGTCCCCCTTGCCCTCTGATTATGAGTGGCCATCGGGATCAAACTGACGATCTTTGCTGCTTCCTCTGAAGTATAACCTGCTTCCTTAAGCAACATCCTCGAATGTGAAGCCATCATGTCTTGAGCGCAGGGACAGGCAGTCATCCCTTCAACTTCTACGCCGATAACCCTGCGAGACATTTTGCCGTCAGTCGATGCGATACCGATAAATGTAAACAATTCCTCGGTCTTCTTGGCCGAGATCGGAGTTACCCTTTCCATTGGATACTTCGCTTTTATCCGCACCTCAGCTTTCTTAGCTCTCTGAGACTGAACAACCTGAAGGGCAAGCCTCTCGGCAAGGCTTTCAATATCCGGAGAAGGTTCCAGGGAAATCTCTTCTACTATGCCTTCCAATACATCTGTAAATCTTGACATGTGCACACCTGCTTTGTATGGATCGAGGTAGGCAAAAAAATCAAGCGTGGCGTAAAAAAGCTCCGCCTTACCCTTAACCCCCAACCTTATTACCCTATTCAAATTTGTAATGCCCACCCTGGACAGGCCGACATTGATAGAGGGTCGACCACCCTGTATATCGCTTTCCAGTTTGAATTTAAGGCTTCTGTCTACCTTTTTCACAGTTGAAGCATCTATTTTTTGAGACATATCTTTTATCGTCTCGTTTGTAAGGGGGTGAACGTAGTCTGGAGCTATTTCCGCCAAGGGAATTAGAGTAAAAGCTCTTTCCTGCATTCTAGGATGAGGTATCCATATATCACTTTCCTTTATTATGAGATCATCGTAAAATAAAAGATCTATATCTATGGGTCTGGGAGCATTTCTCTCAGCAAAGGTGCGTCCCATCCTCCTCTCTATCCACTTCAAAAAAGCCAACAGGTCTTTGGGCGAATCGTCGGTGATAATTTGACAAGCCATGTTCAGGTACTTCGGCTGGTCACTTCCGTCTAACGGCTCCGTTTCGTAGAAAGAAGATACCCTTTCTACTTTCGCTCTTACCTGGATATATTGAAGCGCCTGTAAAATATTGCTTTGTCTGTCGCCTAAGTTGGCTCCTAAAAGGATAAAGGCAACGTGTCTCTGTTCCTGTAAGTTCACTGGCAGGCCACCCCTTTAGTGTCTTTTAAGTACTCTTCCTGGACGGGATAATTATCAAAAGAAAGGGTATAGTATCTCTCAAAATCTTCTCTTATTTTATCTACGATTAGCCCGTCATAAGAAGGATTCACCCTATATACCACCCCGGGGATATCCCTTAAAATCGCACCATCCCTCACGACTATTTCTCCACCCTTTATAACCCATGACGGAAAATCAAGAGCTCGGCGACAAGGTTTAAAGCTGCAGAGACACTTTCTTTTTCCGAACTGATTAGGATCATATACCGCCACGTCTCCATCGGCTCCAATGCCCAGATGTCCCTTTTCCGGCAAGCCTAATATCTTTGCTGGAGCAGCTCTCGTTATTATCGCTATTTCATAAAGAGTATACTCTCGATTCAATTCCCTCAAGACCGACCCCCTGAAGGCCTTCGGAGGCAATAAGCTTATAAAGTGATCCCTGTAATCTTTATCCATCAAAAGCCTTACAACCTGAGGATAACAGAAGAAAGGTCCTGCATTGGGATGATCTGTCGTGAGAGCCAACTGCCACGGATCTTTAGTCAGTAAAAAAAGCTCCAAACCAGTAATCCATTGAACTGCCGACGAGACCGATTTAATTTTATATTCCAAAGGAACTACTCCACCACCGGTCTCACACTCCACATCATCATTACACCACTTATGGCCCGTCATTTTTTGTATTCTATACTCAAGAGGCCCATCGGACGTCATAGTGACGGCATTGCCGAAAACGATTTGCCCGACGTCCATTGTCACGTTGGGATGCCCATTTAAAACTTCGGCAACAGCCGAGGCGCCACTACGAAGCCCACCTTTTTTGTTCCTTCCATAGCTCATAAACTGCAGGTGACAGAGGTGAAGTCTGCCAGGGATATCTTTTATGATCTCCGCTGTCGTATCTGCGTTTCCGGGCAACCCCAAGTTAATTCCGTGTAGATGCACCGAATGGGGAAGTTTGAGCTCATCAACTATAGTGACTAGAGTATTTATCAATTTTCTCGATGAAATGTCAAAATGTCGTACTTCGTCATCCCAACTTTCTACATTACCTCCCCACTTCCAGTTTTCCACTCCGCCTGGATTTACTACTTTAACGCCATAACCTCCAGTTGATTTCAGCAGCCAGGCCACGATATCCCTTGCTTCGTCGATTTTGCCCTGCGAAATCCTATCCATCAAAATTTCGTTATTACCCATGGTAATTAATATTGCTTTATCCATAGAAGGCATGTCTCTTAATTCTTCGTGTGTATGACGTGTTACCAGAGGGGCAGATGCAGCTTCTACGACCGTGGTGTACCCCATCTCGACGTATCTGTAGGCAGTCATGAAAGTCGTAGGCACTCTGGAACCGACGCCGGACCTTAATCCCCTTTCGGCAATCCTAAAATGCTCGTAATGATCTTCAGGGCAGAGCTTTCTGCCCATATTCACTTTGGACCCTGCAATATGAGCATGCATATCAATACCACCCGGCATCACAATCATGCCATCTGCATCTATTGATATCGTATCTTTAGGGATGTGCTCGGGCTTTCCCACAATCTTGCCGCCCTCAATGTAAATGTCCCTAATTTCTCCCTTTACACCGTTTATCGGGTCATATACCCGACCGTTTTTTATCACTAACATTCTTTCACGCCCTCAAAGATAGCTTCCAAAACCTCTTCATCACTCTTTCTCTGCCGTTCCAAAGGAGCTTTTAATCGCAAGGGTACACTGTCCATTCTATAGGCAGTGCCTTCACAGTCTACTCCATACATAGCGGTTGGGAAATAAACAGTAGCGATTTTCGCGGTCAAGCTCTCCACGGGATCTATCACTATGGATGGAATATTCTCGATATGCCTTACCGCCTCAGCAGGAAAGTGTGCAACCGGATCTGATGCTATGACCAGCAAAGCGTCTGCCTCTCTGCCGGACAATAAATCGACAGCGGTAAACTCGCCTGGGCCGTATCTAGGATACCCCTTGGAAAAGTTGATGGCAAAAGGATACCCGCATAGCCAGGACATAACCTGATCCGCTCCGGTCACGTTGCCGTGACCTCGCATCGGCATAGCAGAAAATCTCGTATAATTATTCAACTCCCTGACCAGAGAAAAGACCTCGCGAACGTTTAAATCCCTACCTTTCGTCATGGTCAAACCCATTCCGAAAAAGATGACACCATAACGACATGACTTCATCGTATGAACAAATTGTTGTAATAGTTCTGTCGGAACCCCTCCAACCTCGGTTGCGCTTAAAACCTTCCCTTTTAAAAGGGCCTTTATCGCTAAAAGAACCTCGTAGTCATATCCTTGCCTTATTTGTATAAATATGTCTGCCGACTTGGCCGTCTCTGAACGACGGACATCAACGACTACGACTTTGCGGTCTTTCCTCCCTTCTGAGATGAAACGCCCCTTGGGCATGGCTGAATACCTGGCGAAGTGTCTGCTATGAGATACAAGGGGGTTGCAACCCCAAAATACGAGCAGATCTGCCCTATTTTTTATCTCCCCCAAGGTGCAGGTCGGCTCTCCAACGGACTGCATGGCCAGACCCGTGGGCCCATGACATACAGAAGAAGTAGAATCTATTGAAGCACCGATAGTTTCTGCGAGCTGCACCGAGATGCGTTGCGCTTCGACCGATGTGGAAGATAAACCGTATATTAACGGATACCTAGCAGAGGAGAGAATATTCGAGGCTTCTTTTATTGCCTCTGGAAAGGCAACCTCCTTACCGTTGACTCGGGGCGCACGGAATTGAGGATCGTAACCTTCGAACAAACCTCTTCCGTTGGCACATGCCTTCTCGACCTTGGTTATGTTGTTATTCTCAATAGTTAGGGTTATATCGTCACACAGGCAACCGCAAAAGGTACATATGACGTTCTTCTCGATTTTCATCGCGCCTTGTCGACCTCCACTTTTAAGCCCTTAAAGGATGGCATACCTGTCCCCTCAGTCTCGGGTCCTACCAGAAGGTTGACCATTGGGCCCATGGGCATGAAAACCACGTCTTCAGGCAATCCCATGTCTGCGCACGTCTTTACCCGCACACTTCCATAGGGAGTCGTCAATAAAATCTCCTCTCCCTCACTTAAACCAAGTTTTTCCAGAAGCAGGGGCGATAAAAAGGCCTTTTCGACTGCTTTTTTATAGCCGTCATTATTTTTACCGCCATGCATGCCCTTGGCCTGCTCCAGCGTCCGTCCGGATATCAAAGTACAAACTTGCACGTCAATCTTTCCGCCTTTCATGACAATCGTCGCTTCTTAACTCTCGATATACCTCATTTGCTCTTTCATATAGATGGAAAAGACAGCCTCCTTCGCTTATACCTTTACCAAATACGCTACATACAGGAGAACCCTTGGGAATGCTCTCGCCTGGAAATGGAATGTCGGCATGCATCCCAAGCCAACTGGATGTATCGGGGGTCACTGAATCTGCTTTGGCATAAACTATGCCTTTAGAGACGAATTCTGACGTATTGACCAAGGATACCTCTTCCAGCTTGCCCTCGCAAGCCAATGTGTGGAGGGCGAGTAAGGACATGTTGATATAGGGTTCAATCAGCTCCATAGAAGCCGTGTATCGAGGATTGATCTCCACTAAACAGGGCCTTTCGTCTCCGCCTAATATAAAATCTATACCGAACAGGCCTTTCAGGCCAAAATGACCCACCACTTTCTCTCCCCATTGTGATATCACATCTGCCAGACCAGCAAAATCAGGCGAAAGGGGAAACACGTTGCCGCACCACTTAAAGCCCGAACCCCCAAGCAATTCATCACCTATGAGCTGTCGTGTCATGCCTAGAAGCTGACAGCCCTTTCCGTTAGACAAGAAAGACGCTGAGGCTGGAAGACCTGACACGAACTTTTGAATGTAAAATCCTTCTCCTAGCTCCTCCCCCTCATAAAAACGGATACCAAAACCGCTTCCACCATACACCGGTTTCACCAACCAACCTTCATTAAGATCCATATTGCTCGTTTCATCGGGCAGCAAGGTCGTTGGGAAATTAATCCTCATTGTGCGACAGGCGTCGCGCAATGTTACAGGATCTCTGATGTCGCGCAAAACATCGGAATCGTTGCCCAACAATAACTTGTCTTTCGAAATAAAACGTATAAGAGAGGGCTTGATATCTGCTCCCCCGGTATAAATAACGGCATCATATTCGATCAAGGAACAAACTTTAACGATCGATTCCTCGCTAAAAGGAAGACCAAAATCCCTTCCTACTGCCAAACTGGGAATTATGAGACTTTGATCAAGATCTCCGAAATAGTCGACAGCAACGATATTTAGGCCCGCCTTTAATGCGGACTGCGCTATAGCCCTTGTGCTCACTCCTACGAGTAAGACCCTCAATTAGGAAAGCTCCTTGGCCATCTCTAATATCGATTTTGCGTCATAGACGATGTCGTTTTTCTCGAAAAGTTTTGCAACGCATGCCCTGTGCACTCTCATCTTGAGTCCGCCGATTCCCATGGAACCAAACAATACCTTCCCCTCTACCACCTCTCCGTTGAAAGAAGATTTCATCCCCTCCACGCCAAGGGGCGGCACAGCATTGACATCCCCAAGGACTCGCAAAGTAGGATGGCCCTTCCACAACTCCTCCCCGATTAAAGTAACTCCGGGCGCTCCGGTGCAAAGAGCGGCTACAGCACCATCAAGGGCTTCTTTCGTGCTTTCATCGTCGAAGGCGGCACATGCATTTGCTTCCAAACCAAACATAGCCTTTATCTCTTCCGCAGACCTTTTTGCCTTTTCCAGCTTTCTGGATGTAACAAAGACCTTTGCTCCTTCCATGGCAAACATCGCTGCAGCCCGTTGTCCTACGGGACCGGTACCCGCCAAAACAACTACCTTTTGTCCCTTTACGTCGCATTCTTTGGTCATCTTTGCAACTGCAGCAGCAGCTGTGGTATTGCAACCACTGGGATCGAACATGACTGAATTCCTCACATTGCCGAAAAATGTACTTTTTACTATTTCAAGTATTTCGGCAGCCTCAATTACCTTGGAACCGCCTATAAAAATGGCGCTGAATTTCAAATTGTCTCCTCCGCGGGTAAACATAACTCCATAAACTAAATCCCTGACGTTTTCTTTCGTTATATTTCCATATTGCAGGACGATATCAGCTCCGGCGTCATAAGCTGTTACGGCATCGAAAACGCTGGGCAAAGAATCGCAATCCAATTGAAGCAGGATTTTTTTCAAGACATTTACCCCCCTTTGCATATTAAGGGGGGCCGGAATTTCTCCGAACCCCCCATTCTACAAGACCCTAACTAAACAGCTCTATACCATTCGCAATATCCGCAGGGGCCTGCCCCTTCGCCTTTGACGTACGGGACGTTTCTCTTGATGAGCTTCGTCACGGCACATCCCTTGCAGGCTCTAACAGGAGCACCGGGCATACCGGGATTCTTGGCCACGATGTTAGTCATCAAAGTGGCGGTAGTACATTCGGGTGTCAAGTAGCACGGAAAATCTGCCAGCGCCATCAAAGCAGCAAACCTCTGAGTTATAGCGCAGGCAGGATAGGTGTACCTTTGAGGATTGCTCACTATTTCGTGTTTGTCAATTGGCGAAAGGTCTACCTCGATTCCCTTAATTTTACCACCTGCTCCAAGGGGACTGATATCCAGAATTTCTTCCCCTCTCAATATTACGTCCATGAAATCCACGTTGTGAAGTTCGTCGGCCTCCCCTCTCTTCGGGTTCATAGCACAATAGTTATAGAATCGCTTTGTAAGAAGATCAATCACCATAGGAACAGTGAAGCTGTCAAGCCATAGGATATAAGCCACGGCGCATGCCGGGGCCCCAGTAGCGACTGCTAAAACGTCCCACTCGCTTTTGAAAGCCCCTTCTTTCAAACCCTTCTTAAGGGTGTTTTCGAAGACCTGCATTACAGCATCGTATATCCCAAAGACCATGTCATTTTTAAACATATTGTACGCCGATTGTGAAATGTGATGTCCCACATCGCCGACGCAATAAGCCGGAACAGCCGTTATGTTGGCCGGATGCACGCCGGCCTTCAAGGCAGCCACAACGTAAGGACGCATTCTTTCTTTATATTGTGCCATATACTTTCTCACATCGAAGGAGCTGTGAGGACCGTGTCCGCCAAGGTTATGAGTCTCCATGAGCCTCGCCTGAGCTTCCACGGGTTCCTTATATATGAACTGGAACTGTTTTACCTCTGCATCTTCCGCCTCGGCAGCCGATTTCCCTGCCTCAATGGCAGCCCGAAAGGCAGCTCCAAAGCCGTAGGATGTATTCATGCCCCAGGATTTGCAAGCAAGGATTGTCTTTTTGTCTTTGTCCGGAATATCTAATCCGAGTAAAATTTTATTCACAAGATTAGGCACAGAACCTACGGACATCGCAAAATCAACAACACATGTAGGGCCGTACATGCCGCCATATCTGCGAGCCGCCTCGCGCCCGATCAACGCCCTGTTTTCACCGATAGCTTCGATGAACTTGTCCATTGATTTTTTGAAATCGGGGTCTTCCTCATAGAGTATTTCGAGTATGGGCGGTGTTTGATAATGTTCCACAAAGGGATCATCTTCCGGCCGAATGTAATCGGTCAACCCTTTTAAAATTTCGTAATGGGCATTGACCGACTGGACGTGAAGATCGATGACTTCCTTGCACTGACCCTCGCCTACGGACATCTTGTTGACCGCATCGACATAGGGTTTGCAGTCATCTAGCCTAAACTGACCACCGCGTTTTTCTTTTATCACAAGAAAAACGGATTTTGTTGCATCAATTGCTTCATTAACCATCTTTTCAATTAAAGTAACCATGAAACCCTTCCCCCTCCTCAATTTTTAAATTTTCCTCTAACGGAATATAGAGCAAATTTTATATCCCCTTTCTCACCCCCTCTGTTTTGAATGAATTCATAGATACACTACCTTTTTTTAATTCTCGCAAAGCATCCCTACTTTGTCAAGAAGAGCTAATGAGATGCAGTATCCATTTGTTATTCAGTGCTCTATTACTTAGCGGTCTCTCGGGCAAAGATGTGAAAAACACAGGCTATACATATAACAAATGAAGCGTTCAAAAGTATCGGTGTCGAAAAACCTACCCTATCGGCAAGCCAACCCAACATAACCGGCCCAACCACGAAGCCAATATCGCTTATTGCCCTGTACAATCCCATACCTATCCCGTATTCCTCCCGCGACAGGGTATCTGCGACGTAAGCAGATATAACGGGTCCCGCTAAGCCTATGCCGATACCCATAACCATAGCACTAACGATTAACGACCAATAGCTTCTGCTGAAGGCCACCAATGCCAATCCTATGCCCAAAGCAACGCTCCCAGGCGTTATTAAAATTTTCCTGGGAAGTCTGGCGGATAGCCTGCTAGCGACAAGCAGCGCCAAAAACTGAAAAATTGTTACCACAGTCAAAACTGTACCTATGAGCGAGGCCGAAAGATCCAATCTATCTGCTCCGAGCAAGGGTATGAGTTGGTTTTGCGTGCCGGTACGGGTGAAAAATATACCGAAGGTCACAAGCGAACCAAGCAGGAATTCTTTCTTTTCAAATAACTTCAATATGCTTCCCATAAACGTTGCTCCAGGCCTGGTATCTCCGCTTTCATCGATAGAAATGTCGTCGCAAATCTCCCTTACCGTCTTAGGGGACTTAGTTTCAGGTAGTTTAAAGTAAGCCCAGGCTGTAGCGAAAGCCGCCATGAATGCATAGGCTATGAAGGGAGCTCGAATACCCCATATATCAGCTATGTACCCCCCAAGAGTCGGACCAAGCCCTGCACCGATTAATATAGCGCCTTGATAAAAACTCATCATGGGACCTCTGGTCCTAACGTTGCTGATATCGGCAAGCATGACCATCGCGGCTGTTGTATATAAACCGGAGCCCAGACCCTGCAAAAATCTGAAAAACAACAGCTGCGGATAGGTCTTGGCCAGGGCGCAAAAAAAGGACGCTCCCCCAAGTAAAGCGGGCCCGGCAATCAACATGGGTCGCCTTCCCAATACCTCGACCAATCTTCCGGCAGGAATATCCACCAAAATTCTTGCAACGCCAAATCCTGTAATCAAAAGTCCGACCATAGCGATATTTACTCCAAATGATCTCGCATAATGCGGTAATATAGGGCTAACTATTCCAATACCTATCATCATGATTATCGCTATTGTACACAACACGATCAATACTTCTTTTCTCTTCCTCAACATTACACCTCCATAAAATCTATCTATTCGCTTAAAAACAATCACATAAATAAATACAAAAAATGTTTTTACCACTTGACAATTATTATCAGGCCATGATAAATTCTACCCAACCTGACGAAAGGGGCAATAGCAATATGATGATACTCAATGATCTCAATAAAAAGAACAATAATTGGTGGTGGCAGGCTCGCTGAGTCTGCCTACCGTGGCCTAGATAAATTTTAAAGAGGGCCAGGGAGGCAGATCCCACAAGGATCGGTCTTCGTGGCCCTCTGTTTATACCCAGGTGTAATAAAACCGGAGGGCCCTCTAAAGAGGACTCTCCGGTTTTATTTTTAGAGATTAATTTTACTGATATGAGGAGTGATGGGAAATGTATGTGCAAAGAAAAAAATCACTGGCGACAGTTTCGGACAATACAAACCTCAAATCACCATACGATAACTTAATAGCCGAAGATAAAAGGGATTTATACGAGATATTGAAATACTACGAACCATCTTTTTTGATGGAATTCAATGATTATATCGTTATTGGCACTTCTCCAAAAAGAATCTTTCAAGCTAAAAAAGACGAAACTATTGTATTAGACCAGGAGGGGCGAGAGAGCAAATTCCCAAAAAGGGACTTCTTCAAAATAGTAGATGAATACCTTAAAGAAAAGAGACCCTGTCCGAACAACTACGCGCCCTTCGACGGAGGACTTTTAGGATATATAGGATATGACATTATATCGGACTCGTGCTCATTTTCGCCCTTCCCCGATGCCTTTTTATTCGAGCCAGGGGTTTATTGCGTTGCAGATAAGTCCACCGGAAAGATTATTTCTTCCAACCAAAGGGCGTTCTTCGATGAATTATACTTTGAAACAACCTCTGAAGCTCACGGATATGAAGATGTGTCTTTCAAGTTAGAGTCCATCCCGTCGAAGGAAGACTTCATCAGCATGGTTTCCAAAGTATTAGATCGAATAAAAAAGGGCGAGGCAACTCAGGTCGTCCTATCAAGACAAATCAAATCCAAAGACGTTTTCTGCCCTCTCTCGTTGTACAAAACATTAAAAACCGTTAACCCCTCCCCTTATATGTTCATCATGAATTTCGACGGGAAAAGTCTGATCGGATCCTCTCCGGAACTTCTTTTAGGGATCAGAAATGGCGTAGCCGTCACCAGACCGATAGCAGGCACCAGACGGCGAGGCAAAGACCTCGATGAAGACAATTTCTTCGAGATAGAGATGTTGTTTGACGACAAGGAACGTGAGGAGCACATGCTTTTATTGGAGCTATCTATGGAGGAATTCAGAGGAATATGTCTTAAAGAAAGCATCAAAGTCTCTAAGTACTTTGAGGTGGAAAGGTACAGCAAGGTCATGCATCTCGTCTCTCAAGTAGAAGGAAAGCTCAGACCTGATATCAGCGCAATCCGGGCTCTTCAAGCCTCCTTCCCGGCAGGGACGGTAACGGGAACGCCTAAGGAAGTCGCCATAAAAATTATAGGTGAGGCGGAGCCCTTTTCGAGAGGTCCCTATGGTGGCGCAATAGGATATGTGGGGTTTAATGGCAACTTAGAGATGAGTATTGCCATTAGAACCTTCATGCAAACCGATGAAGGGCTGACAATTCAGGCCGGAGCAGGAATAGTCGCAGCTTCCGACCCGAAAAGAGAGTTTTTAGAGACGCAAAACAAAGCAGCAGGCTTGATCGAAACTTTAAAAATTGCGAAAACCAGGAGGGATAGCAATGCTTAAAAACTATATCGAAAAACTTACCGCGGGAGAAAACCTATCTTTCGAAGAGATGCACGAAGCCGTGGTGGAAATCCTAAACGGCACCGCCACCGAAATAGAGTCTGCAGGGTTTTTAGTGGCTCTAAGAAGCAAAGGAGAAACCGTCGAGGAAATCACTGCCGCAGCAAAGGTAATGCGGGAAAAGGCAACTAAAGTCACCGCCCCCTCTACGGCCATAGACACCTGTGGCACGGGCGGAGATGGGGTGGGCACGTTTAACATCTCAACTATCGCGTCTATCGTAGTAGCCGGCGCCGGAATTCCTGTGGCCAAGCACGGAAACCGCTCAGTTTCGAGTAAAAGCGGTAGCGCCGATTTGATTGAAGCTTTAGGAATAAAAATTCTGTCATCTCCTGACATGATAAATGAAGCAATATCTCGGGTTAACTACGGATTCCTCTTCGCTCCCAACTTTCACAAAGCTATGAAAAACGTGGCCAGAACCAGAAAGGAATTGGGTATCAGGACGCTTTTCAACCTACTTGGCCCTTTAAGCAACCCTGCCTTCGTAAACTACCAGATAATGGGCGTATACGACGACTCTCTGACGCGACCTATTGCAGAGGTCTTAATGAACCTGGGGCTTAAAAGCGGAATGGTGGTTCATGGCCATGGAGGACTAGACGAATTGTCTCTCAGCGGCCCAAATCACGTCGTCTATTTCAGGGGAGGACAAATGAAAGAATTTTACCTCGCTCCTGAAGACGTAGGATTGAAAAAAGCTCCCATAACAAGCTTATTGGCCAACTCGCCCAAGGAGAACGCAAAAATAGCGTTAGAGATCTTAAACGGCAAGGAACGCGGCCCTAAAAGAGACGTAGTTACGCTAAATGCAGGTGCTGCCCTTTTCGTTGTCGGAGCAGCTGGCGATCTCGTCGAAGGAATAAGGCTCGCCGCAGAGGTGATCGACGAGGGCCTTGCTGCAGATATACTTTACAGAATCGTTAAATTCACTAATAGCTTTGGTGAGGCTGCATGATACTAAATCAAATTGCAAGAGAAAAAACTAAAGAACTGAGAATTCTCAAGGCTCCTAAAAGATCGCTTTATGCAGCATTGGACAAGCCTGGCATCTCAATAATTGCCGAGATCAAAAGGGCCTCGCCCAGCGCTGGCACGATCTTGGAAGATATCAATATTCCATTGCGAGTCAAACAATACGAGATGGGAGGAGCAAGTGCTATTTCGGTAGTCACTGAAAGGCGTTTCTTCAAGGGAAATATAGGCATGCTTGAAGAGGCCAAAAGGGCGACTCCTCTGCCCGTTCTCCGGAAGGACTTCATTATAGACCAAATTCAAGTCTACGAAAGCCTCTTTGCAGGAGCTGATGCCCTTCTTTTGATCGTCTCTCTAATCGAAGAGGAGAAAAAATTAAGGGATTTGTTAAATCTAGCCTATGAACTTGGAATGGAAGCTCTCGTGGAAGTCCACGACGAAGAAGAACTGATAACAGCTCTGAAGTGCGATGCCAAGATCATAGGATTTAACAATAGAAACTTGAAAACCATGACCGTTGATGTCAACCGATGCGAGCACCTTATGTCCTTTTTCAAAAAGCTCGACCCAAAAAGCAACAGGAAGGTAGTGGCAGAAAGCGGAATGAAGACAAAGGAAGATGTAAAAAGGCTAAAGGAACTGAACTTCGACGGTCTTCTTATCGGCGAAACTTTGATGCGCTCTTCTTCTCCAGACAAGACCATTAGATCCTTACTAGGTGGGGAATAATCATGAGGGTAAAGATCTGCGGACTGACCAGGAAAAATGACGTAGAGGCTGCTTTGAGAGCGGGAGCAGATGCAATCGGCTTTATATTGGCACAAAGTCCGAGGAAAGTAGATTTAGACACAGCGAAAAAACTGGCCTGTTGCATTCCGCCTTTCGTTTCAGTCGTGGCTGTAGTAAAAAATCCGACAATTGAATTTTTGAATGAAGTCATAAAGTCCAAAATCTTCGATATGGTCCAATTTCACGGCCAAGAAGATCCAGACCTCATATACGATTGCCCCCTTAAGACAATTAAAGCCATACCCGTAAAAGATGAAAGAGATCTCCAAGCTATATCTCGTTATGCCCATGTTGCTAATTTTTTTCTCTTCGATACTAAAGCGGGATCCCTTTCGGGTGGGACGGGCAAGACCTTCGATTGGCGAGTAATCAAAGGTCTTGACCCGGGTAAACCTTTTATACTGGCAGGCGGCATAGGGCCAGAAAACATAGAAGAGGCCATCGAATTTGTAAATCCACATGCAATTGACGTTAACAGCGCTGTCGAATCTTCTCCGGGAATTAAAGACGAGAAGAAAATTTACGAACTCATGGAAAAGTTAAAAAACTGGAAATATAAATTTTAGGAGGGATAAAATTGGATCTTAAAGGATATTTCGGAAGATTTGGAGGAAGGTTCGTACCGGAGACGCTAATTCCGGCCCTGGAGGAATTGGAAGAGGCCTTTTACGAAGCCATAAACGACGAGACCTTTATGGCACAATACCGATATTTGTTGAAGGATTATTCCGGAAGACCGACGTCGCTTTATTTTGCCGATCGCCTCTCGAAGCACCTTAGCGACATCAAGCTTTACCTCAAGCGCGAGGATTTAAATCACACGGGAGCTCACAAGATCAACAACGTCCTTGGACAGATCCTTCTGGCTCTTCGCATGAACAAAAAAAGGATAATAGCCGAGACCGGCGCAGGACAACATGGCCTGGCCACAGCCACGGCGGCGGCCAAGTTTGGCCTTGAATGTCACATCTACATGGGATTGGAAGACATGCATCGCCAAGCCCTAAACGTCTACAAGATGAGGACTTTAGGAGCCGAGGTCATACCAGTTACTTCAGGTACGATGACGCTCAAGGACGCCACCAATGAAGCCATAAGAGATTGGGTAACAAACGTGTCGACCACTCACTACGTCATAGGCTCCGTCGTCGGCCCCCACCCCTATCCCATGATGGTACGTGAGTTCCAACGCGTAATAGGAGATGAAACGAAAGAACAAATACTGCAAAAGGAGGGTCGCCTTCCCGACCTTTTGGTTGCCTGTGTCGGCGGGGGAAGCAACTCCATGGGAATGTTCTATCCCTTCGTAAACGATAAAGATGTGAAGATGGTCGGAGTCGAAGCGGCAGGATACGGAATAGAGACAGGGCAGCACGCCGCAGCACTCACAGGAGGTAGCGTTGGCGTGTTGCACGGATCGCGCTCTTATATCCTTCAGGACGAGAACGGCCAAATTGTTCCTGCAGTTTCCATATCGGCAGGCTTGGATTATCCAGGGGTAGGTCCTGAGCACAGTTTTTATCATGAGACTGGCAGAGTTCACTATACCCATGCCACAGATGACGAAGCCATAGAAGCCTTCAAGCTCTTATGCGAAACGGAGGGCATCATCCCGGCGTTGGAAAGCGCCCATGCCCTTGCATTCTTAGTGAGAGAACACAAAAACATCGAGCCGGGAACGCTCGTAGTCCTATGCCTTTCCGGCAGAGGAGACAAGGATATGGAAGCGATAAAGGGAAAACTTTTCGAGGAGGAGATGTAATTATGAGGACATTAAGCGAGGCTTTCGATGCCGGCAAAATACTCATACCCTACATAGCAGCCGGCGACCCGGACCTTGATACGACTGCCGAGATCATAGGAGAGCTGGACAAATTAGGGGTGGGGATCATAGAAGTGGGTATGCCTTTCTCAGATCCGCTTGCAGATGGACCGATTATCCAGGCGGCATCCCAGCGCGCATTAGCCAGCGGGACTAATATATCGAGGATATTTGAGATGTTGGAAGAGTTAAAGGACGTCAAAACACCCATCGTCTTAATGGGATATTTTAACCCTATTATGAAGTACGGCGAAAAAAGCTTCATCGAAGATGCCCTCTACTGCGGAGTCTCTGGCGTGCTAATACCCGATCTTCCCTTCGACGAAGGCAAAGAATTTTACGATATTTGCTCTGAAAAGGGCCTGTGCCCCATCTACATGGTAACGCCAAACACCAAAGAAGAAAGGCTGTCTCAAATCGGAAGGAAAGCACGGGGATTCTTGTACTGCGTGTCTCTCCTTGGTATAACGGGAGATAAAAGAGGACCCATAGAAGGGATAAAGTCCTACATGGAGAGAGTAAGAAGTCATGTCTCCGTTCCCGTTGCCTTGGGTTTCGGCATAGACAGCCCCGATAAAATAACAGCAGTAAGGCCTTACGTGGACGGAATAGTAATAGGAAGCGCAATAGTGAATATCATCTCTGAAAAGGCTGACATGGGAAGAAAGGCCATCGTCGACGAAGTATCGGTCTTTACATCCGCACTCATCGACGCCCTGAGAACAGCTTTGCAACCTTAAACGCCTGATCATACCTAAAGACCTTTCTCTCCACACATAAAAAGGAGCGAGGATAAAAAGATCTCGCTCCTTTTAAAAACTTCTTAAAATATGGCGTAGTCTGAGTCCTTAGGGTCGCATACGAACATATGGCCCGGTGCATGAGTTATCGCGAAGGGTGGCTTACTTGCCATTAAGGCTGCCTGAGGAGTAACGCCGCAGGCCCAAAAGACGGGCACCTCTCCTTGGTTTATAGGGACGGGATCGCCAAAATCGGGTCTGTTTATGTCTTTTATCCCTATGACAGAGGGCTCGCCAATGTGTATGGGAGAGCCGTGCACTGCGGGAAATCGTCCCGTGGACAAGACGGCCTTTGGCACCTGATGAGCGGGAATGGGCCTCATGCTAACTACCATTGGGCCGGAAAGCCTCCCGGCCGGCACGCACTGGATGTTCGTTATATACATCGGGACGTTGCAGCCGCATTCTATATGGCGCACAGGGATTCCGGCATCAAGCAAAGCGGATTCGAAGGTAAAGGAACAACCCAACAAAAAGGCAACAAGATCATCTCTCCAACAAGATATAATATCTGTAGGTTCGTCAACTAATTCGCCTCTTTCCCAAACCCTGTACTTGGGCAAATCGGTGCGAAGGTCGGCTCCCCTTGCTACAAGCTTGGGCTCGGGATCCCCAGGTTCCGTAATATCCAACACTGGGCAAGGTTTCGGATTACGTTGTGCGAACACGAGAAAATCGTATGCCCAATCCTTTGGCAATATGACCAAGTTTGCCTGCACGTGCCCCTTGGCCATTCCGGCAGTGGGACCCGTCCACTCCTTATTTCTGATCGCCTGTCTGACTTCTTTGGGACTCTTTGAAGCGTAATCTATTGCTTTCATCGTCTAATCACCTCTGATATGGGCGCTATCTTTATACCTGCAGCTTGCAAGCCTTTTCTGATTTCGGTGGCCATCTGAACGGCTTTGGGCGAATCGCCGTGCAAACATATGGAATGGGGCTTAAGATCTATGACATGACCGTCTATGGTCTCGACTTTGCCTTCCTTAACCATGCGAACTACCCTAGCTACTGCCAAGCTGACGTCATGTATCATGGAACCCTGGACTTTGCGCGGCACCAACGTGCCATCCGCTTGATAAGCTCTATCGGCAAAGGCCTCCGCTGCATAGGGCACGCCAACTTCCGCTGCCGCATTGTCGAACTCGGAATTAGCCAACCCCAGCAGAATTAAACCTTGGCCTGCATCCTTGACAGCCTGTGCTATGGCGACAGCGAGTGCACTATTTTTGGCTGCTTGGTTGTATAAAGCCCCATGGGCTTTTACGTGCTGCAGTTTAGCGCCCACGGCATGGCACGCTGCCTGCACGGCACCTATCTGGTACAGAGTGTAGGCATAGACTTCATCCTGCGTTACTTCCATATTTCTACGTCCAAAGCCAATTAAATCGGGATAACCGGGATGGGCTCCTATGGCCACACCCTTTTCCTTGGCAGCCCTCACTGTTGAAAGCAACACTACGGGATCCCCGGCATGAAAGCCACAGGCTATATTGGCAGAACTGACGAACTGCAATACAGCATCGTCATTGCCCATTTTCCAGGCCCCAAAGCTTTCGCCAAGATCGCTGTTTAAATCGATGGCATACATGAAACACACCTCCTCAGAACATCTTTACAGAATTCAATCGACCTCTTCAACGGTTACATCATAAGTCACTTCTTGAATCTTGAGCCTCATGCGATAAACTTCTTTCCTAACCCTTCCCTCTCCGGGAAAAACTTTGCGAGTCCTGTATGAAGCTCGAAGCCTTAAAAGCTCTTCTATCTGTTCCCTTTCGACCTTTACGGCAGCTATGGATTCTTCAAGGGTTATAGACTTAAAACGTACCCTTTGTCCCGGCATTCGCTGCGCTAAATTAGCTATATCGGGGGTACAAAGCACTGCTATTTTCGTATAGCCTCCAGTAGTCTGTCTGTCGGACAACATGCAGATAGGCTTGCCGTGGCCGGGAACCTGAATTGCCCCTAAGGGGATGGCATCTGAGATAATATCCGCTCCGGATTTGTGCTCTATCACCGGTCCCTCAAGCCTGTAACCCATTCTGTCCGCCTCGTTTGTTATGGTGTACTCCGATTCCAAAAAGGCCCTGATTCCCTTTTCCGTGAAGGCATCGTCTTGTGGACCCAAGACCACGCGCAATGGAGAATCTTCGCTTCTGTCCGGTCTCAGATGCTCGGGGCATTGGAAATCGGCCGTCTGCCATGTTAAGGGTTTAAGAGGACCCGTGGAAAGCTTATCTTGTGCTTTAAGGGGGCGCCCTTCCAAGCCGCCTACTTTTGCCCTTAGATAGGTAGATTTGCTTCCCATTACCACCGGGACATCGATGCCGCCCGATAAGCAAAGATAGGCTCTGCAACCTCTTCCCTGGGGTGAAGCGACTAAAATTTCGTCACCGGCTTTTACCTTAATCGATTGCCACATAGGCGCACCGACACCGTTAATATTAAACCCCAGCTCCGCTCCAACTAAGGCAATCAGCCCTTCCCCTTCCTCCACAATCAATTTAGGTCCCATGGCCGTAATCTCCAAAGCAGCTTCCTTGGGATCGTTTCCCACCAATATATTCCCTATCTGCAGGGCCTGTGGATCCATTGCCCCCGCCACCGGCATTCCCTTTCCCTGATATCCCCATCGGCCTAAATCCTGAACGGTCGTCAGCAATCCCGGAGTCTGCACTTCTAATATCATGCAACATCACCGCTTTTTTGCAATATTTCAGGCTTGTAAGTTCTCGAGGCTACTTCGGATGCAATTTCGTCGTATTCCTCCCTGTCGATGCTTTTAAATCTAACCCACATACCGGCATCGATCAAAAAAGGTTGTTCGCCTTGAGGATCAAAAAGCCTCAAGGGAGTCCTTCCAATCAGTTGCCATCCTCCCGGGCTGTCTATGGGATATATGCCGGTTTGCTTTCCCGCTATTCCCACGCTTCCCGCGGGAATCACCTTTCGAGGCTCCTTCAACCTTGGAGTAGCGAGACTCTCGTCCATCCCTCCCAAATAGGAAAAGCCGGGCGTAAAACCCAACATATAACAATAGTAATCCGGAGCTGTATGCCTGCGTATAATTTCTTCTTCCGAAATCCCCGTATGGCTTGCAACATTTTCCATATCAGGCCCAAATTCCCCACCGTAACAGACGGGAATTGCTATGACAAGTCCTCCTTTGGAAATTTCTCCTTTGGTCCTTTGGGCCATGCTTTTGAGCTTTTCAAAGAAGAGGCCTATATCGCCTACGGCAAGAGGATCAAAATAAATTGCCAGGGACCTGTATGTTGGGACCAGTTCCACAATGCCGTAAAGATGTGAGTTTTCAATGTATCGGCGAAGCTGTTGAACCCTGGCGTTGATTTTCATATCTATACTGTCCCCGAATTCGATAACTACCGCACTATCGCCGGCGCACATGATCTTGGGTTCAAGATATTCGGCCAATTAAACACACCCCTTAATGCCCTAATATAAAGGGCAGAAGGCTATTAGCGCCTTCCGCCCTTAACAATCCTATCCAAACATAGTAAATATTCTGCCCAGCGAAGTAATGCCCATCCACAACGTAATGGCCACCATGAGATACCCCGTAACGGTCAACCATTTAGGATGTCGATACTCTCCAATGATATCCTTTCTGTGGGCTGCGAGCATGACCGACAACAAAGCCAAAGGAAGGATCAATCCGTTGACCGAACCGGCGAAGATCAACAGCGTCACGGGTTGACCTATTGTAATCAGGACCACAGTAGAAGTAACGATGAATCCTATGATCCACCAACGATTATTCTTCTGAATTCCCTTAAATAAAGTCTGCAAGAAAGATATGGACGTAAAAGAAGCACCTACGACGGATGTGATCCCGGCAGCCCAAAGCACCACTCCAAAAATTCTATAGCCAATCTCGCCTGCCCCCAACCTAAAAGCAGAGGCCGGAGGGTTTTGCGGATCTAAGGTGTGACCTGCCCATACAACGCCAAGGATTGCCAAAAACAGGAGTATCCTCATGATACCTGTTATTACGATGCCGTTAGTTGCTCCTCTCGTCACGTCCTTGATATGCTCAACACCGCATATTCCAGCGTCCAAAAGCCTATGGGCCCCTGAAAAGGTAATATACCCGCCGACGGTGCCTCCGATTAACGTAATGATGACCATCCAATCGATTTGAGAGGGCATGAAAGCTTCTCTAGTCGCAACCCCAACAGGCGGCTTAGTAACAAAGACAGTATATAAGACCAAAGCTATCATGACAAAACCAAGTATTTTAGTGAACTGATCCATAGCTCGTCCCATTTCTCTGTATAAAAATAACATGATGCCTATACAGGCACTAATAACTGCTCCCCATGCAATGGGTATCCCTGCTATTACATTTAAACCCATAGATGCTCCGGCAACGTTTCCTATGTTAAACACCAAACCGCCCAAGGCAACTAAAAAGGCAATAAAATATCCAAGACCGGGAAAGACTTTGTTTGCCACGTCTTGGGCACGCATCTTAGATACGGCTAATATTCGCCATACATTGAGCTGAACTATCAAATTAATGATAATGGAAATCAAAATAGCAAAGGCAAAAGAGGCTTTGAGTTGGTTAGTGAAGACCGCCGTTTGCGTAAGAAACCCCGGACCTATCGAGGATGTGGCCATCAAAAATGCGGCACCTAACAGTATGCTTAACGTTTCTTTTCTGCTCCTTTGTCTTACATTGTCAATGCCATTCTGAGTTTCTTGCTGTGACAATTAATCCACCTCCCAATAGTTTAAATAGCTTTTCAGGAAACTATTTTTACTAGTGCTTCGGCAAATATCTGATAGGCCTCATCATCATATAGATATATGGCAATTTCTTTTAGCGATGTATCCTCTTCTTCTATGTAATACATCATTTCTTCCAACATTGCCCCCGCACATGTCTCGTAGTCGATGGAACCCACGCCCGTACCCAAAGCCGGAAAGGCAACGCGCTCGATCTTCAATTCGTCACAACGCATTAGTGCGCTTTGAGTAGCCTCTCTTATCGACCGCTCATTTGTTTTAAGATCTTGGTCCATCACCACAGCATGAATTACATAGTCAACTTTCAGTTTTCCGGCCCCAGTAACCACTGCTTCCCCCACTTTTACCGGCCCTTCGGAGATTGCTTCTTTCTCTATTGCGTCACCTCCTTTTTTCTTTATCGCTCCAGCAACCCCAGAACCCATCCAAAGGTGATTGTTCGCTGCATTGACTATGGCATCCCCATCGTATGCAGTTATATCTCCTTTATAAAGCCTTATCGTAACAGCTTTAACCTTTGCCTCCGTAAGCATCTTTCTCCCCCCAAGGGAAATATTAGATAGCGTTTAACTATATGATAATACACGCTTGACAATAGACTCAATTATTATCGAAGCTTGCAATAGCTTTAAAACTGTGCATAAAACATCTGCCGCCCATTGCACAGACCAGAATATTCCCATATCGCTAATAGGCCTTGGCAAATACGGCTAATTTGCCGCCCTTTTTTTTCGTATAAAAACACGTTCCCTCAGTTGGCTCGTTTAACAGGAAACATCGTATGGTAGCGGTAGTTGCTTCCTTTATGGCCTTCTCGTCCTCGGGAGAGCCGGCAAAATATGCTTTGATAAACCCTCCTTTTTTGTTTAAGACCTCATTAAATTCCTCAAAGGAAGTCACGTGATAGGTGTTTTCCTCTCTGAAAGATCTTGCTCTCCGGTACAATGTGTTCTGTATATTTTCTAAAAGCCTGGGAACTTCTCTCTCTACAGCATCGAAGGATATGTTTACCACCTCACCCGTATCCCGTCTTACAGCACGTAAATGGGATGACTTCATCTCTGCTTCTCCCAACTCCAATCGCAGAGGAACGCCCTTTTGAAGATGATAAAAGAACCTATCGCCCGGTCTCATATGAAATTGTGTATCCAAAACAACCCTATTTGCTCCTAAAATTTTCTTAAGCCTTTCCAAGATCTTTTCTGCTTCGGGCAATATTTTCTCTTGTAACAGATTTTGATCAGGAGTTATCGGTAAAATTACAGTTTTAACGGGTGCAACATTTGGGGGCAATACAAGGCCATCGTTATCGGCATGAGTCATGATAATTGCACCTATCAAACGCGTGGAAACACCCCAACTTGTCGTCCAGGCGTATTCCAATTCCCCATCCTTATTCTGAAATCTTATGTCGAAGGCCTTTGCAAAATTTTGGCCTAAAAAGTGGCTTGTTCCGGCCTGCAGTGCACGCTTATCTGTCATCATAGCCTCGCACGTATAAGTGTTTTCCGCTCCTGGGAATCTTTCTCCTTCCGACTTCTCGCCCGTCAGCACCGGAAGAGCCAGAACCTCTTCCATGAAAGAACGATAAACTTCCAACATTCGAAGAGTCTCTTCGAGGGCTTCTTCTCTCGTCGCATGGGCAGTGTGCCCCTCTTGCCACAAAAACTCAGAAGTGCGCAAAAACAGCCGCGGCCTTTTCTCCCAGCGAAGAACGTTACACCATTGATTTATCAGGATGGGAAGATCTCTCCACGACTGTATCCATTTGCTGTACATGTGCCCAATTACCGTCTCCGACGTCGGCCTGATAACCAAAGGCTCTTCCAGCTCTTCGCCTCCGGCGTAAGTAACGACAGCGCACTCCGGGGAAAATCCCTCAACGTGTTTGGCTTCCTTCTCCAAGAAAGAACTGGGAATCAAGAGAGGAAAATAGGCATTTACGTGCCCCGTCTCCTTGAAGCGCTCGTCCAGTTGGCTTTGTATGGATTCCCATATTGCATACCCCGTAGGGCGGATGACCATGCACCCCCTCACTGGGGCGTAGTCGGCCATTTCTGCAGCTTTTATTACATCCAGATACCACTGCGAATAATCTTTTTCTCGTGGTGTAATATTCCGAGCCATCTTCATTCCCTCCGCAATCTCGATCTACAAATTGATTATCCCTTCGTCCTCTAGGAGGCTCAATAGACGATCTTTGTTGAAACCAACCACGAATTTGTCCCCTATTTGAACCACGGGCACAGCCAGCTGATGAGTTCGCCTGACAAGCTCCATAGCCGCATTTCTATCGCGACTAATATCCACCACCTCAAAACCTATCCCCTTTTCAGATAAAACCTCCTTAACTTTTTCGCAAGCCGGACAGGATGGGCTCGTATAAACCTTGATATCCATAAAAGTATCACTCCCCATTTGCCAATAATTTAAAACAAAATAGCAACCCATAAAGGAATAGTTATTAACGAAACAAAAGTGCTAGTTGCGATAAGCCTGGCTGCATAGTCATGATCCATATTCATGCCCTTGGCAACAATGAATGTGTTTACAGCAACAGGCATTGCAGAAACTAGTATAACAGCGTTTCTAACATTATGGCCAACCGGCCAAAAGGAAAATAAAAACATGAGCAAAAGAGGATAAACGGCGTTTTTCATCAGAGTGTCGATCCCAGTTTCTTTCAAAGATTCGCCCATTTCCCTCAAGCGTATGTTTGCTCCCAGGGCAAGCAACGCCAATGCTGTGGCCGAATTGCTTAATATCTTAAGGGATTCGTCAATCCACAAAGGTAAATTGATGCGAAATATTTCTGAACACACCATAGCAAAAATACAAGAAATTATTAAGGGATTTTTTACTAATTCCTTTAGCGTCTTTGAAACAGCGTTAAAGTTAAGTTTACCGTAAAGGCCGAGCTGTCCGCATGCAACGGAAAAAATATGGTAACCTACAAGCGATATCCCTAAATATTTGGATGCTGCCGTTACCCCTACCTCCCCCATAACTAAAGAAACAACGGGTATCCCCATATAAATGTTATTCGACCTCATGCAGGTCAGGAGGGAAACCCCCCGCCTTTGAGGATTTTTCTTCCACGGAGACATCACAAAAGAGACAGCGGGCATGATAATGAAAGAAACATACACAACATACAATAAATTTAGATCCTCTTTCGCAAATCCTCCTGAATAAAAGATGCTCCTGAAAAGAAGGGCCGGCAGTATTCCCCAATATAGAATGTTTTCCAAATTACCTACATCGCCTTTGATAACTTTTATGCGCCGCAAAAACCATCCCAATCCCATAATTGCAAATATGGGCAATACCACAGCTACATACTTCACAAGGCATCTACTCCTCTCAAAGAAAGACGCAGGGATCTCGAAAAATTATAAGCTACTTTTAGAAAAATTAATTACCGATCCTCTATCTAATGCTAAACTTTAATTGGAGGTGTATAAGTTTGGAAGCGCTCATGCACAAGAAAGATTTAACGGAATTTTTAAAAACACTTCAAATTCTTCCCGGGGAAATCGCTGCCTATGAAAAGATCCCCGCACAAGAGGCAAAATTTGGACCGTGGCCGAAAATCGACCCCAGACTTTCTGAATCCTTAAAAAAACTGGGTATAGAGAAACTATATACACACCAAACAAAGGCTATCGACCTTGCAATGGCCAATAAGCACCTAGTTGTCGTCACCCCAACTGCATCCGGAAAAACTCTATGTTACAACATACCGGTAATACATTCAATTCTACAGGACCAATCTTCAAGATCCCTTTACATATTTCCAACAAAGGCTTTAAGTCAAGATCAATTAGCTGAGATTAACTCTATAACAGAGGGAATCGATGTTTCTATAGCGACCTATACATATGATGGAGATACTCCTCCAAACGAGAGATCGAGGATCAGGGCTGCGGGACACGTTGTAATAACAAATCCAGACATGCTGCACACAGCGATCTTGCCTCATCATACCAAATGGATAAAGCTCTTTGAGAATTTACAATACGTGGTAATAGATGAACTTCACACATATAAAGGGATTTTCGGATCCCATCTGGCGAACGTGATAAGGCGACTTAAAAGGATTTGCGCTTTCTACGGATCACATCCAACCTTCATTTTCTGTTCCGCCACCATTTCGAATCCCGGGCAATTGGCCGAAGGGCTGATCGAGGAACCCGTTGAGTTGATTGCCGAAAACGGGGCACCGAGGGCAGAAAAACACGTAATGATTTACAACCCTCCACTGATCAACAAAGGGCTCGGGATAAGGGCGTCTTCTATTTCTGCAACGGCAGACATTGCAACTCAGGCAATAGCCAATGGGATAAGCACTATAGTGTTCACCAGGTCAAGGATAAACGTTGAACTCTTGTTGACATATATCAGGGAAGGCCTCAAAAAGCTGCGTATAGACGAAAATCTCGTCAGTGGGTATCGTGGCGGATATTTGCCCAAGGAGCGAAGAAAGATTGAACGAAATCTCAAGAGCGGAAAAATTTTGGGCGTCGTTAGCACAAACGCCCTGGAGCTTGGGATAGATATAGGAAGCCTCTCTCTTGCCATAATACACGGCTATCCGGGCAGCATTTCTTCCGCTTGGCAACAGATCGGCAGAGCCGGCAGGCGTTTCGGGCATTCTGCGGCAATAGTAGTGGCCTCTTCCGGACCTCTTGACCAATTCATCGCCACAAAACCGAGTTACTTTTTTGGAGGATCACCCGAGTTGGCGAGGATCAATCCAAATAATTTATATATTTACGTCAATCACGTAAAATGTTCAGCTTTCGAGCTGCCCTTTTCCGAAGATGAACCCTTTGGTTCAACGAAACCAAAAGAGGCGCTCGAATACCTGGCCCAATATGACATCTTACATAAAGCCGGGTCAAGATATTTTTGGCAAAGCGATTCCTTTCCCGCACAGGATATTTCTCTAAGAAGCGCGACGAACGATAACTACACGATCATCGACATCACTGAACAGCATAAGCCTAAAGTAATTGGAGAGGTAGACAGGCCAAGCGCGCCAATGCTGATCCACCCTGAGGCGATATATTTTCATGACGGAAAAAGCTATCAGGTAACCGAACTGGATACTAAGGGTTTGCGTTGCTATGTGAAACGTGTATCTGTGGACTATTATACAGATGCAGATCTTGCTACGCGTTTGCAGGTTCTGGATATATTTAAGGAGGACGGCCATTGGGGTTTAGGCGAAGTTTTATTGAGCTTTAGACCTACGGTTTACAAAAAGATCAAGCTCATGACTCACGAAAATGTCGGATACGGACAAATTTACATGGACGAGGAAGAAATGCACACAACCGCATGTTGGTTTAAACTGGGAAAAGAATTTATTGACTCATTAAATGAAAGTTTCTTGAGTTCTGGGCTTTTGGGTGTCTCCCATCTGATGAAAGTTGTCGCACCTTTGTTTTTAATGTGCGATCGCAGCGATATAAGAGTACATCACATGGTTCGAGATCCCTTTTTTGAAACACCCAGTATATATATTGCAGACAACGTTCCTGGCGGAGTTGGCTTAGCGGATGGAGCCTTTGCCTTAAAGAAAAAACTAATAGATGCAGCCTCTGAGGCAATATATAATTGTCCCTGCAAGAATGGTTGTCCTGCCTGTACGGGCGCCTTGGGGGCAACGATGAATGCAAAATATGCCACCATCGCTTTGCTCAATCTTTTAAGCACACAAGAGGGTATAAGATGAACGACTATATGCCGTTACACATGAAATTTCTGCTAGACAACTCAAAGAGGAAGAACGAAGAAAGGAAGAGAACCTTTATAAAAGGCCTTCCCTCGGGGCAATTTTTGGACGATGACGTATATTTTTGCGAGAGCAAGCATGAAATGTTACCTTACAAAAACCGGGGCGAGTTGGAAAATCACTTACAAATCCTCTCCCATTGGGGAGCGAAGGAACCGTTGGTCTTTTTTGACCTGGAGACAACTGGGCTCTCCGGAGGGACTGGCACTTACGCTTTTTTGGCAGGAATAGGCATGCTCGATCAAGACCAATTTATCGTTCGTCAATTATTCTTGTGCTCTCCAAGGGCCGAAGGAATCTGGCTCCAAAAGCTTATGGAAATAATTCCCTACAAACCTTCCTTCGTGACATATAACGGCAAAAATTTCGATCTTCCCTTAATCAACACTCGCTTTATCCTATCAAGGATGGAACCGATTGAACCTACCGGACATTTAGACCTACTCCACCTCGCAAGAAGGCTTTGGAAAAAGCGGATAGGCTCGTGCACCCTATCCAATGTGGAAAAACAAATTCTTGGCATCGACAGAAAAACCGAGGATGTCCCGGGATTTCTCATACCTGAACTTTACGCTCAATTTCTTAAAACGGGAGACGCTTCAGGATTAAGTGGCGTATTTTATCACAACAAGATGGATATTTTGTCGCTTTACATGCTCTTCAGTAAAGTGGCATTGACCCTTTCCGGAAGGAGCACCGACCCACACGAAATCGATATGGCCGGAGATGCTTGGTATAACTACGATTTAAATAAGGCCAGCCACTTATGGGAAAAGGCTTCCTCGCTAACTCCACCGGCAAAAAACGCCATATGGAAGCTGGCAATTGAATACAAGAGGCAAGGAGATCATTGCGAAGCTTTGTCTCTCTTTAAAAAGTTATATGACATGGAATACAAAAGGATCGACGTCGCCGTTGAAATATCCAAAATCTATGAACATCAACTCAAGAACGCAAAAGAAGCCCTACTTTGGGCCGAAAAAGCTATGGATAATTTTCTTAGGTATAGACCTTTCTTATCTTCGATAAGAAAGGAAAAAATGGCCGAATTAACTAAACGAATAGATCGGTTAAGAAATAAAATCCGCCTACGTTGATATAAAACACTATAATTACATACTTAAAGCCATTAAAACCTTTGATAAAGGCTTTAATGGCTTTAAGTATGTAATTACTATATTAAATTAAACTTTCTTACTTTTTACCCACCCTATTTATTCGTAAGCAGGGAAACAACTACAAAAACCACAAGGGAAATTAAAGCAGCGAATATCTCCACAGGGGCTCCAAACAGCGAAACTCCGCCAACTATTCCCCATAAAGCAACGATCGAGCCTACGACCAAAGAAGCTAAGGCTCCTGCTTTAGTGGCGCCCTTCCATAAAAATCCTCCGATGACGGGGACAAATACACCTGCAGTGTACATAGTGTAGGAATAAATCAGGGCATCTATGATACCGGGTACCATCAATGCAATTACCAAGGCTAATATACCAATGACAAAAGTAGAAATTCTTGAAATCTTAAGCAATTCTTTTTCTTGATCTGTTTCGCTAGCATGAAATATTTCAATCCAGAAGTCCTTTACAATATGAGATGTGGCAGCTGATAACAATGAATCTGCCGTCGACATAATGGCAGCCAACAGCGCAGCAAGGATCACTCCGCCGAGCAATGGTCCCATCATGTTCTTTAATATCCAGGGTACGGCCATCGACGGATCTTCCAGATCTGCCAAAGCATTGGCACCCATGCCCATAATGGCAGGGAAAAAGCTGACTATTACCAAAACAATGCCGCCTACCAGGGCAGCTCCTTTAGCTGTTGTCCCATTTTTAGCAGAAAAAAGCCTTTGGTAAAAGTCTTGACCTATAAGAGTGTACATCACTGTAGGGACGAGCAACCACATGATACTTGCGGTTCCCATTCCCCATATGCTCAAATATTCCGGCCCCACGGCTTTCGCTTGAAGAAGCGATTCCAGACCTCCAAAACCTCCAGTATGTCCCAAAACTACAAATGCTGCAACTATAACTCCGATAGCTCCAAGAAGCATCTGTATTAAATCGGTTAAAGTTACAGCCCACATCCCCCCCGCAGTGGTGTACATGATGAAGACAAGGGTCGCCAGAATTGCTCCGGTATTTCCGGTTATTCCCAAAATACCCAAAGCTCCTCTGGCCGAAAGCACCTGTGCTGCCAAAATTCCTATTAAAGCAACTATAGAAAGCAATGAACCGAGAGCCCTAATAGTCTTGCCACCATAGCGCTTCTCCAGGTAATCCGGGACGGTATAAAAGGCCAGATCGCGAAATTTTCTCGCCGTAACCAAACCCAATAAAATTAATCCAATGCCGCAGGAAACACCATACCACGCTCCGGACAGCCCATACCTGAAACCATACTCTCCGCCACCCATGACTGCACCGCCCCCAAAATGCGTTGCAGCAAGAGTAGCGGCACAAAGGACAATTCCGAGCCTTCTGCCCGCAAGCAAAAAGTCAGTCATCCCCTTGACATAAACCTTGCCAACCCACCAACCTATTAAAAGAAGCACAGCCATATAAAATATAACTATGTATAACACCGCTTCACACCTCCCTCTTAACTTTCTCTACGTGAACAGCATTCCCGGTAGGTATGTACAAAGCCCTTCCGGCAAAAGCCTCGCCCAAAACGTAATTTGCTGCCTCTTCTATATTGTCTGTTATAAGTCCCGGAAAGGCAACGTTCTTGTTTTTTGTGACTAAGGCACACCGTCGCCCCTGAAGCTCGTGAACCGTTTTAGTAGCTATATAAGCAGGAATTGTAAAATCCTTCTTCAGTTCCTCTATCGCTACAACTAAGTCACCCATTGCAATCCTCATAAATCTGTCGAAAATGGGAGTACCCATGCCTTCCCTGAGCTCCGCAACCAAAATTATGCCTCCCCTATCTTTGATGCCATGATATACGGCCGTCAGCGCTTTTGTCGCCTGGTAAAGCTCTAAATCATAGGGATAACCGCCACATGAGACAAAGGCAACATCTGCAAGCTCATCCACCCATATGGTCTGTAAAGCCTGAGCTTCTCTTACTCCTTTTCTCCAGGCCTCCAAGAAATTCCCTGCTACATACGAATGTGGTTTTCCTCTCTCGTCAGTTATTACGTTTAAAAGAAATGATTTTTTGTTGTTCAAAACAACCTTTGTATATTCTTCCATATCTAGAGCTACAGGGTTTTTATCGAGCTCGCCACAGGTAACTTTTTCATTAAATTCATTTCCGATCAATCCGTTACGGTGGTTTGCCTGGATCGATTCTCTTGAACTTATGCCCGGAATTATGATTTTTCTTCCCCCTGCAAAGCCGGCCAAATCGTGATAGCAAATGCCTCCCAAGAGGATCAAAAGATCTGCCTCATAGGCATCTTTTTGTATCACTATAGGTGTGCCGCGGCTGGTTACCTTACCGGTATCCGTTAAATTTTCGGTGGATTGATGACACAGGACATGGTCTTGAGGTTTTCTCGCTTCGCCTAAAACTGCCCTTTCTTCATCACCCGACATCCTGCGATGTTGACCTGTAGCTATAAGCCAAGTTACCTCACCTACGCCTGCTGTGCTCAACCTTTTTCTGACGGCTACGCACATCCTGTCTATTCCCTGCCAGGCTCGTGTGATATCGGGCACTAAAACGACAACCTTGCGGCAACCGGCAGCAAGTTCTTCCAAACGAGGCGATTCTATTGGGGAATTCAAAGCTTGCTCTACGTCGAAGGGTCTTACTGATCCCGCTCGAGTTGTCGTATTTATTATGTCATACTGGCACTCCCAAAGAAGGGTATCGTCGCCCATTTTAAAAGCCAATGATTTCATAAAAGTCCACCTCCCACTGTCAATAGATTAACATAAAAAACGATCATTTGAAGCATAAAGTGTAGCGAATCCGTAAGACTGATGCAATATAATGTGATCTAAAATATAATAGAATTTAACCCTTGACGAAGAAGGAGATGATCTTTTGTGTTCGTTAGCCCTACTTACGGTCCTCTCGAACTCGACCAAGTGATCAAACGAATGTGCAACTTTATGGCTCAAGAGGGAAATTATCGGATAATAGTTGGAACCGATTCACAACTTCTAATCAACAGTACGCTTTTCGTTTCCGCAATAGTGGTCCACAGAATTGGACGGGGTGGGATTTATTTTTACAAAAAAACCTACGATTCAAAACCCTACTCCATCAAGGAGCGCATCTTAACGGAAACATCGATGAGCCTTACGCTTGCAAGCGAAATACTCCAACTTCTCGCTCAAGACATCATCCTCTGCGAACAATATAGACAATTACTTGAGATACACCTCGACGTCGGAGAAAAGGGTCTTACGAGGGAGATATTAAATATGGTCGTCGGCATGGTAAAAGGAAGCGGCTACGTGGCCCATATAAAACCGGATGCCTTCGCCGCTTCCTGCGTAGCCGACAAATACACAAAGAGCGCTTAGTTTTTTAACGTGGCTTTGTATCCGATTTCGTCCAGAGTTTCTATGACGCTTTCAATGTCATCGGTATCTGCTTCGACCGTCTTGTTTTCCAGGTTCACTTTAAATTCCGTTAAACCCAGCTCTTCTAAAGTCTTGGAAATTCTTTTAACGCAATGTTGACACGACATATCCGGAACGTCCAGTATGAAATGCGCCATCCATAAATCTCCTCCTTACTTTACTTTTTACCCTTCTAGTATCAGTTCTTTTAACGTGTTCAAATCTTCCTCAAATTTTTTACAAGTCATTTCCAATGGTTGAGGTGAAGTCATATCCACTCCCGCTACCTTCAAGGCGTCAACGGGATCCATGGAATCGCCCAAGGAAAGAAACTTCAAATAGCGATCCACCGCCTGCTTTCCGTCTTTCAATATGCTCGCAGCAATTGCAGTGGCAGCCGAATAGCCGGTGGCGTATTGGTAAACATAATAGGCATTATAAAAATGCGGAATTCTGGCCCATTCCAAAGGCAATTCTTCATCTATAAATAAAGTATCGCCGTAATGCCTTTCATACAAATCTCTCCATATGGAGCTAAAGTCTTCATTCGTTAAGGGAACACCTTTCTCCAATCTTTCGTGCACTTGAAGCTCAAATTCCGCAAAGAGCAATTGCCTGTAGACCGTGGTGCGCACCTGTTCCAATCCATAGTTGATCAAATAGACCTTTTCGGCTTTATTGTTAGCTCTTTTAATCATGTGTTCAAGCAATAATATTTCGTTAGTCGTTGAAGCGACCTCGGCCGTAAAAATGCTGACACCGGAATATACGTAAGGTTGGTTTTTAAAAGTAAAATGGGAATGCATCGCATGTCCCATTTCGTGAGCCAAGGTGAAGACGTCCCTGAAGGTCCCGTTGAAATTTAAAAGCACGTAGGGATGTACTCCGTAAACGCCCCAAGAGTAGGCCCCATTCCTCTTGCCCCTGTTTTCGTACACATCCAACCACCTGTTTTCGAAGGCTCCCAGAAGAGCTTTCCGATACTCCTCGCCCAGAGGAGACAGGCCCTCTATGACGATATTTTTTGCTTCATCAAAGCTGTATCTCGTCTTGGGTTCCGGAAAAAGAGGAACATAAAGGTCATAAAAATGCATCTCATTCAGGTTTAAAATTTCTTTTTTAAACAATACATATTGCCGAAGGGGAAACAGCCATTGGTTTATCGTTTCTAACGCTTTTTCATAAACGATTGTCGGGATGTTCTCGGGATGAAGCGAGGCCTCCAGTGTTCTGTCGTAATTCCTCGCTTTGGCATAAAACATGTCCTTTTTTAAGCTTCCCAAATAGGTGGCAGAAAGGGTATTTTTAACTTTTTTATAACTTGAGAAAAGACCTTTAAAAGCATCGCGACGCAAACGCCTGTCTCTGCTGTGTAAAAAATATGAATACCTTTCCTCGGATAGTTCCACCTCCGTTCCTTCTTCGTCTTTGATCTTCGGGAACTCCATATCTGCATTTGTTAAGAAGGAAAATATATCTTCGGGAACTCTCGCCACATCTCCGGACATGGCAAGCAATTTTTCCCCCTCAACAGAAAGAATATGACCCTTAAGGCGCATTATCCTGGCAAGTTCAACCCTGTATAAATCAAGGCTAGGGTCCTCGGTTAAATACCTTTCGACTCCCTCCGGACCCAACGATATTATGTTGGGTACAAAAGAGGATACTGCCTCGGAAAAGCGCAGATACATCAAAGAAGCGCGTTGCACCATGGATTGAGCCTTTGTATCACGGGCATCTTCGTGACATTTAAAAGAAGCATAGGCATAAAGTTTTCCCAACTCCTCCGCAACTTCGTCCCTGAGCTTAAGAGCATTCAAAAGCGATCTGGCCGAAGATACAATGTCCTTGCCGGCTCTTTGCAATTCCTCCACTTTAACTTCCAGATTACGTAACCTTTCGTCCCAGGCCTCTACATTCGGATAGAGATCTTCCAGTCGCCACTTATATTCCTCCGGTATTTCATCCCTCTCGGGAATGTCTGAAATCCTTTCTTCGGACATAAAGATACTCCTTTCATTCAAACACTTTTTATCCTTAACGAATTCAATATTACTGATATAGAACTCAAAGCCATAGCTCCTTCGGCAATAATTGGGTGCAGCAAGGCAGACATTGCCAAAGGAATCGCTATAACGTTATATCCAAAAGCCCAGGCCAAATTTTGTCTAATTACACTAAAGGTTTCTTTCGAAATCTCGATGAGATCCACAACCTTTGAGGCTCCACCATTTAATATTACGACGTCTGCACTGTCTATGGCCAGATCTGTGCCGCTCCCCATGGCCACACCTACATCGGCAGCTTTCAAAGCAGCAGCGTCATTCATGCCGTCTCCTGTCATCATAACCTTTTTGCCCGCTCCTTGATAGTGTCTTACTATATTGACCTTATCATCCGGACGAACGCCCCAATAAAAGTCCTTTATACCCAATTCACTTGCGACCACTTTAGCTGTTCCCTCGCCATCGCCTGTGGCTAACACGACATCTACACCCATGCTCTTAAGGCGACGCACAACCTCAAAGGAATCCTCCCTTATTGGGTCAAATACCCCAATGTAGCCCAATATAGAACCATCCCTCATTACTTCGACAACTGTGTAGCCCTTCTCAAGTAATTGACGATATCTTTGAGGATTTTCCGGTCTTCCGACCAAGTATGATTGACCCCTTGCCGTACCTCTGATGCCTTCGCCAACTATCTCTTCGAAATCATTTATCTCGACATCGCCTTTCTTTAATTCAGCTATAGCTTTCCCTAAAGGGTGATTGGACAGGGACTCCAGGTTTCCAACGATATTTGCCACTTCTTCTGTAAGGTTGTGCTCTACAACCTTGGGTGATCCCAAAGTAAGGGTACCAGTCTTATCGAAGATAACGACGCCTACATCTTTTGTAGTTTGTATGGCCTCTGCATTTCTTATTATGAGCCCCTGACGCATAGCCTTGTTCGTTCCCGTTATTAAAGCCATTGGTATCGCTAAACCAAGCGCACAGGGGCAGGCGATCACTATGGTTGTAACAAAGGCAAAAACTCCTACCGACAGAGGATCTCTGGACTCGATAACCCAGGGCAAAATCTGTTTAGCATGGTTTAAAAAGCTTCCCCACTCTTCAACGTTAAAAGCCCATAGCACACCCGATAGCAGAGCAAGAAAAGTCACTATTGGAACAAAAACATTTGTAATCCTATCCGCAAGAGCCTGAATGGGAATCTTTGAACCCTGAGCTTCCTGAATTAATGATATCATCTGCGAAAGAAAGGTATCTTCACCGACTTGAGTAACGCGAACCTTGAGGAAACTCGATAGGTTAAGAGAGCCAGAAGTAACTTTATCGCCCGATTTTTTAAGAACGGGCATCGGTTCGCCCGTGATCATCGCTTCATCCACGGAAGAGACTCCTTCTGCAACTTCACCATCTGCGGGAATGCGCTCCCCCGGTTTAACTGCTATCAAAAATCCCTGCTTTACGGCTTCTATGGGCATTAAGATTTCCTTGCCATCTTCGGTGATAACTCTTGCTTCCTGGGCTTTCAGCTTCAGTAACGCCTTTACTTCTTTGGAGGCTTTGTCCCTCAGGCGTGATTCTATAAAACGTCCAGTCAGATGAATTGACATAATCATTGCCCCTATGCTTCCAAAAGACGTCTCAAATAAACCGACCGAGGCTAATAGGGCAGTTATCAATGAAGTGAGGGATCCTAAAAAAACGAGAACATCCATATTAGCATGAAAATGAGATAAAGCGATCCATGCCCCCTTTATCGTCTGTTTTCCTGCTATAAATATGACCAATGCCGAGGCTATTGTTTCAGCGTAATAAAACCACGAAATATGATATCCCGCCATATGCAAAAACATCAATAACATTAGAGGAACCGTTATAGACCATGCGAATATAACGTTTCGTTTAGATGCCCTGTAACGTCGGGCTTCAAAGTTTTCTTGAGATTCATAGGTTACACCGTAACCTACCCTTTCGACTGCCTCTTCCAAAACCCTCTGGGGAACATCTTTCTCTAAAAGAACAAACGCCGTTTCAGTCGCCAAATTTACAGCGGCAAACTTAACCCCCTCTACTTTTTTCAATGCCTTTTCGACAGTCATTGCGCATGTCGCACAAGTCATTCCCGTTATTCGAAAATTCCTTTTCTCCTCAGTAGTCATATTCATTCAGTCATCTCCACCGGCGATTTCTATTTAGGTATATATTAACATTATTAGTAATACCTAAATTCTATTAACCATTTTAGGGCAAGCTCTTTTATAATTCAAGCTTGCCCTTTTAAGGCACCGTTCAAGAAAGAGGCGTCACGCTTTTTATCAATATATACATCTTTCCGCTGCCGAGAGAGGAGCGGGCCTCTCCCTCGATGTAAATGGGAGCGCCATCTTCGAGAGAGCATAAAGTTTCTTCGATTTGAGGATCATAAGTTCTCATAAGCAAATAGTCATGCCTGGGTTCCCCGTTTATATCGATGAAATCCCTTCGCAGAGAACACTGAAAGTACCTTCCACATCTGTTTTCCTTTATCGATTCGCCGCTAAGAAAATGCAAATAGCCAGACACCCTAACCTCGTTTACCCCCAATTTTTCCTTGAGCGTCAAATCCTCCACTTCAGTCGCCTCCTTTAAGATAAAAAAATTGGAGAGGGCAGGACACCCCAACCCTCTCCGGACACAAACATATCGTTTTATTTTTCTCTGAGGCATTACCGACGCCCTTGAACGCCACCTCTTCGGGCGTGTTGGAAATTACCCTGAACGTCAGTAACCCCTCCCTCATCTAAACGCCTCCTAAAATTGTCTTGTAACAATATAGTAACCTAGTTTTAGAAATTATCCAAGTACCCTTTGTGTAATTTTCATTTAATTTTATTGGTTATTCGATGGTGCACCGCTTTGTCGCTGCTCTATACCCTTAAGCCACTGCTCAAATTGCCATCGGGAGACATCCGTTCTCAGAGATAAAATCCTTTCATGTAGCTCCGTTGCCTTTTTTTGATCTAATTTATCCTCCAAAAACAACATTCTTAATTCTAATTGAGTGCGCTCGAGATCGCGCATCTTCTGGGCTATCTCTGCCGGGACTTCATATCTATAGGGGTATCCCCCTAATCCTTTTCGCCCCCCAAAGTCATCGTCACCGTCGTAACCGCCCCACATGTAGGCAGGACCGGGGCACCATCCTCCCCACATTCCCGGTCCTCCCCGACCGGCACCCCACATACTCCTAGGGCCGGAACCATAAAAGGCAAAGGCAGAACCACCGATTAACAATACGAGCAAAGCACCTAAAACAGGAACCCAAGGTCTCTTCATGACCTAACACCTCCGTTATTTCATTAATTTTCATTCTACGTTCATATGATAACAGGGATGTCATGCGAGTCCTCGGTATTCCAAAGTATACCCCTATGAGTAAAAATACTTAAACAGTGTCCAAATAAATTCAATGCACCGAGCAAAGGCATGTTCTGTGTATGGCTAAAATATCGGACAACAATGCCTGACCTGTTTCTATTCTTCCCGCCCCGGGACCTATGACAGTCACCTCTCCTAAGTGATCTGTAGCCACTGTCAATGCATTTGTAGGACCCATCACGTTACCTAAAGCATGACTAACGGGAATGAACTTGGGAGATACGCTTGCCAAAATCTCGTTCCCCTCTTTTCTGACCTCTGCAATTAATTTAATGCGCTCTCCTCCTTTTTTTGCCTTGATCACTTCTTCTTTTGTAACCTTTGTTATACCCTGTCGTGCGATATCAGTAACTTTAACATTCGCCCCAAAAAATAACTTCGCCATTATAGTCGCTTTTACTGCAGAATCCCAGCCTTCTACATCTGATGTCGGATCCGACTCGGCGTATCCCATTTTTTGCGCTTCCATCAAAGCTTCAAGATAGTCGTAGCCCTCTTCCATTTTGCTCAATATATAATTAGTTGTACCATTAACAATACCCGCTACGGACTTTACATCGCACCCGCTCATGCATTCCAACACCATATTTATGCAGGGCGTACCCGATAGAACTACACCTTCATATCTCAAACAAACACCATTTTCTTTGGCGACGCTTTCCAGTTCTTCCAAAGCTAAGGCTATAGGTCCCTTATTAGAGGTAACGACATGGGATCCGACTGAAAGAGCCTTGCGCATGTGCGACAACCCAGGCTCTCCTGACTCTAGATTAGTAATAGTCGCCTCGGCGACGATATTGGCTTTTGCCCTTTCAATTAGTTGTAAAGTCCCTTCAGCTGTAAACTCCGGCCTATCTTTCAAAGACCCCTTCTGAGCCATTTCCTTCAATACAGCATCTAAATCCAATCCGTCTTCATTGAATAGGGAACCTCTAACGGGATCTGCAATGAAGGTCACCAAAAATTCAAAGTCGTAACGCTGTTGCAATGCCTCTTTCTTGCGATTCAAAATGTGAGCTAAACCTTGTCCGACGTTCCCAAACCCGACGATACCAATCTTCCAAAGCAAAGCATACACCCCCACAGCCTACATACTATAAACACCGTATATAGTTAATTTATACCTCAAATACGCAGAGAAGCCAAAGGTTTCCTAAGAATAAATAACCAAGACCGCTGAAAATTCTAATATACATTATTGTATTAACTAATGACATTACGAATGATACTTACTATAGATAATGTTTGCTTAATTTCGGTTCAAACTGAGGTCTATATTAGGAGATTCATACACTTTTTTTAGCAACCTCTAACAATAATTTCTTATATCAGCTCGTCAATGAAATTATCAAACCCAAAAATATCTTATTCCATTTGCCGCTGGACAAAATAATAACAGTTAATTACAATTTTGGAAGGTTGTTTTATAGTATGGTATAATATTTCATAATATTTCTAGTGAAGGAGGTGAGGGTTTTATCAACATTGTATAATTTATTCAGAATCGGGGCAATTTTAGTAAAATTGCAAAATAGTGCATGCATGAGAGGTGAGGAGAAATGCGTAAAGTTTTGTTGGGGTTGTTGATATTGGTGTTTATGGTCGCTCTCATTGCTAATCCATCGAAAGCCCAGGATAACAAATATCGTATAGGAGTAGTTTTTAAGGCGCTGGATAGTGATTCTTGGTTAACAATGAAAAAGGGTGTCGAGGCAGCTATGGAAAGTCATAATGTTGAAGCAACTATTTTAGCTCCGGACCGAGAAGTCAATGTTCAACAACAAGTACAAATTGTTGAAGATCTCATTACGCAAGGAGTTAATGCCCTTTGCATAGCACCTTCTGGATCGCAGGAGCTTATACCAACATTTGAAAAAGCATACCAAGCTGGGATTCCCGTGCTTTTAATTGACACCGATGCACCTTGGGACAAAAAAGCTTGTTACATAGGAACTGATAACTATCAAGGAGGCACTGTAGCAGGTTCGTTTATTTCCCAAAGCCTGAATGGCAAGGGAAAGGTAGCTTTAATAACAGGTATAATGGGACATCAAACTCACATGGATCGTGTAAAAGGAGCTGAAGACGTTTTTGCTAAGTTTCCTGATATAAAAATAGTCGCAAAGCAGCCAGCTAACTCGGAAAGAGCTCTAGGTATGCA
>NZ_FNPD01000012.1 GCF_900107215.1 Acetomicrobium thermoterrenum DSM 13490
GCCTCATCTGCAAGCTCGAAGTAAGCCTTTATCAGTTCTCGGATGAAGGCCTTCATGATCCGAGAGATTTCGTCTTCAATTTCCGCTAATGTCCTGACCTCGGAATCACCGAAGAATTCAAGCAACTCCTTGATGAAGTTTATTGCTATTTGTAGTAAAATATCCTTGTTCAAGTTGGGACCCTCCTTTATGAGTTTTTGTGTGCTACAAAGATTCTACCAAAAGGAGGGGTCCCTTTCTTTTTACCTCTGAAAATCTCCTACAAATATTTTACGCGATCGGGACGGCATTTTTCAAAAATACCAATTGAAAATAATCTCGTAACGTGAACTACCCCTTCCTTACAAAAAAGGCTTCCTACTTCATAGTGGCCCTAGCAGACCAGCTCCGCAGGCGTAACTTTCCATGGTAGGGAAGCATTAGGCCGCTTCCAGAGCCAACGCCTTCTTCAGAATGAGCATTGTTTTTAGTACAGCATAGTCCTCTTCCAGAAACCCCGCAAAATGTCGTCCAGTTGATCCAAGTCTATAAGAAAGGCGTCATGCCCGTTATCGCTCTCTATTTCGTCGTAAAAGGCTTCGACGCCAGCTTCCCTGGCTTCGGAGACTATCCCTTCAACCTGCCAATTGGGAAAGAGAAGATCGCTCGATATGCCCACGGCCAAAAGCTGGCCGCCAATCATTGAAAGCGCTTTCTTAACCCCTCCCCTGCCCTCTCCTATATCGTGCAAATCCATAGCCCTGGTCAAGTATAGATAGCAATTCGCATCAAACCTTTGCACCAACTTTTCGCCATGATGGTGAATATAGGTCTCGATCTTGAATTTGCCGTCCCAATCCCAGGGAGCGCCGAAGGCCAGCTCCCTCATGTATCTTTTGACAAAAGTTTCCTCGCTCCTGTAGGTGATCATGGCCAACATCCTCGCGATGGCGAGTCCTCGTTCCGGAGGAGCCGAATCGTAATAATCTCCTCCTCGCCATTGGGGATCTGCCATTATCGCCTGGCGCTGAACCTCGTTGAATGCAATCGCCTGAGGATACGTAAAGGCGGGAGCTGCTATCACTACTGAACGTTTTACGGCTTCAGGAAACATCACGGCCCACTCCAAAGCTTGCATCCCGCCCAAAGAACCTCCGATTACACATTCGAGTTTCTCGATGCCAATGATCTTTAAGGCTTCATGCTGCGCTTTCACCATATCCCTAACGGAGAATACAGGAAAACGCATACCGTAGGGACGCCCGTCGTCATCGCAAGGGCTCAAGGGCGAAGTGCTCCCGTAGGGGCTCCCCAAGACGTTGAAGCAAAGAACGCAGAACCTCTCTGTATCGATGGCCTTGCCAGGGCCAACCAAAGGATCCCACCACGCCTCAGGCAATCCGGGGACATCAGGGCCGGCGACATGATGGCTCCCGGTAAGGGCATGACATACCAGTACCACTCCTCTGGCATCTAAAGACCCGTACACGGCATAGGCCTGCCTGACCTTTTTTAATACCCTGCCGGACTCCAAATGAAGCTCTGGTATCTCGACCATTCCAATGGTTTCTTCCAGAAACTTACTTACCACGGACAGTTTACCCGCCTTCTTTTTTTTAAATTGAACTTAAGGCGCGATCGAGGTCGTCGATAATGTCCTCTACATCCTCAAGCCCTATGCTCAATCGCACCAATCCGTCCTCTATTCCCGCCTTTTCCAGCTCCTCTCTGCTTAGTTGGCTGTGGGTGGTTGAGGCAGGATGAATGGCCATGCTCCGGGCATCCCCTATGTTCGCTATGATCGAAAAGAGGTTCAAGCTGTTCAGAAACTTCCTCCCCGCCTCAATTCCTCCCTTCAAGCAGAAAGCTATCATGCCGCCATATCCCTCTCGGAAGTACTTTTTCGCCCTCTCGTGATGGGGGTGGCTCTCCAAGCCGGGATAGGATACCCAAGCTACTTCCTCGCGTTCTTCCAGGAATCTGGCAACGGCAAGGGCGTTTTCGCTGTGCTTTTTCATCCTGAGAGACAAGGTGCCGATGCTCATCCAAAGAAGATAGGCATCGAAGGGGGACATGCACCCTCCAATATCCCTCAGAGCGCAGGCACGCAGCTTGGTCGCCAGCGCTTTTGTACCGAAGGCCTCGGAAAACACCACCCCGTGATATGCCTCCTCCGGCTCGGTAAATTCCGGCCATTTCTTCATACTTCCCCAATCAACGTTACCACCGTCTACAACTACTCCCCCTATGATGTTGCCAAAACCGCTGAGATATTTAGTAGCCGAATGGACCACTACATTTGCGCCCCATTCCACCGGCCGACAGAGGGCAGGAGACATGAAAGTATTGTCCACTATCAGCAAGGCTTCGTTATCTCTCGCTATGACAGCAAGCTCCTCAAGGGGAGCTACGTTCAGGCTTGGATTTCCCACTGTCTCGGTTATTATGCAACGAGTTTTCGGAGATACAGCTTTTGCCACTTCCTCCGGATCGTCCGTATCAACGACACTTACTTCCACGCCGAATTTAGAAAAGATATTCGAAAGCAAAGTCAAAGTCCCGCCATATACCTTGCGTCCCAATATCACGTGGTCGTCCTTTTTGCAGATTAAAGAAAGCAATTGATTGAAGGCCGCCTGCCCCGACGAAGTGGCAACGGCAGCCGAACCACTTTCAAGGTCTGCAATTACCTCTTCAAAAGCTGCCACCGTAGGGTTTCCGATTCGAGAATATATGAAACCTTCCTTTTTTAGCTCAAACAGAGACGCGGCCTCCTCGGCGGAACCGAACTTGTAACCCGCCGTCAAATATATGGGAAGTCCAAAGGATCCCGTGCTCGGATCATGATCCCACCCCGAGTGAAGCGCCCTGGTCGAAAATCCTTTTAAATCTTTTTCCAACTGATTAGCCTCCTTTGGTGAAGTTTAATTAAAAAGCCTTCTCCCTCAAGAGGGAAGAAGGCTTTTCGCTCGTCCCTCTCATCATTCAACCTTTCGGTTGCAGGTTTTGGCACCACGCTCCCCAAAGGGTAAGCAGGTTGCCGGGCTTCGCAGGGCCAGTCCCTCCGCCGCTCTGGATAAGAGTTCCAAAATATTTTATCAGTATTTACGCGTTGCCTAATGATACCATTTTTCCGTCAATTTTCAATCGGAGGCTGCAAACTTTTCAAAGTTGCAGCCAAATATGGACTTTAAAAAGTCGTCACTCATATCAAGTTGGGCTAAAAGCCTCTTATATCGCTCTAACGAAAGAATGGGATAATCGCTCCCGTAAAGGAACTTTCCGGCCAATCCCGCCGCTTCGATGGCTTTAAAAATAGTCGGGCCATAAAGAAAGGGAGCAGCTGCCGTATCGTAATATGCGTTTTTTAGGGCGAGCTTCATCTCGGGCATCATCTCGTAAATCCAAAGCCCGCCGCCGAAGTGTGCAAAGATCACTTTTACTTCAGGGTGATTGAGACAAAAGGCCGCCGCTTCCTTAGGACCCACATTACCCTTTCCGGGGTAATCATGGCCGACGGGTTCCGCGGTATGAATCATCACAAACATGTTCATCTCGTAGCACGCAGCAGCAAGCCTCCACGTTTCCCTGGGATCGGTGATGTCGAAATCCTGCCCTTGAGGAAAGATCTCGCCTACCCCTATCAGCCCTTCCTCCCTGCATCTTTCTATCTCCTTTACGGCGCCTTTCACTAGGGGGGGCACCACCGCCATTCCCTTAAAACGGTCGGGGTGCTCTTTCACTGCTCGGATTACGTAATCGTTGCAGAGCTTACATAAAGCCAGATCGCTGAAGGAAAAACCGAATATAAGGCTTTGGGCGATGCCATCGGCATCCATTTGAGCGATCACGTCATCCGCAGTTGCCCATCTGTGCACCTTGCCTCTGGCGAGCATTCCGAAATAGGGCTCACTTTCAGCGATCCTCTCCCAATCGCGTATGACCTCCGGAGGATATACGTGGACATGACAATCAACGATCCTCACAAAAGAGCCTCCTCATTATTTTTGTCATTTACGAACCCCTCTCGCAGGGTTTCTATGTTAGAGGTTATTTTTCTTGCAACATGTGCCTTATTCATCGTATATAAATGTATCCCTCTCACTCCAGAGGCTATCAGATCCACTATCTGGTCCGTCGCGTAGGCAATGCCTGCTTCTTCCAGTGAACGAGGATCGTCGGCGTACCTGTGAAGAATCCTGACGAACTTCTTCGGCAGCGAGGCGCCGCAAAGGGTTACTATCCTTTCGATTTGATTTTTGTTCACCACCGGCATAATTCCTGCCGATATGGGCACTTCTATGCCCGCAATGCTCGTCCGCTCAACAAAACGATAAAAGAGCTCGTTGTCGAAAAACAGTTGAGTTACCAAAAAATCCACGCCGGCATCAACTTTTTGCTTCAAATAGTGCAGGTCCTTAATCGGATCATCGCACTCTATGTGCCCTTCCGGATAGGCGGCCCCGCCAATCGCTATCTTCTCTCCGTACCTCTCTCGTAAAAATTTAACCAAATCGATAGCATGACTAAAGTCTCCTCCAACAAAGGGGCTTACGGCTTCCTGCGGAGGATCCCCTCTTAAGGCTAAAATGTTATGAACACCACTCTCTAGAAGAAGATCAACCACCCCCACCACCTCATCCCGCGTAGAGCCGATGCATGTCAAATGGGCTAGGGATTCGATGTCATAGACGTTTTTAACATCTATGGCTATCTGCGGTGACCTATCCCGGGTTGACCCGCCTGCGCCGTAAGTTACACTTATAAAGTCGGGCGACAGACCTTTGAGGTCATCCAAAGTGCTGTAAATCCTATCCAGAGGCGTCGTAGGCTTTGGAGGAAAAATCTCGAAAGAAAATACGAACTTATTCCTCTCAAAAATATCTTTGATTTTCAATTTATGTATACCCCCTTATCGACCAAGCAGTTTTTCGACCAGACGAACGGCGCTCAAGGCGTCGGGAGCATAACCGTCTGCGCCTATATGGTCGGCATAGTTTTGCGAAACCGCCGCTCCGCCTATTATAACTTTGACCGACAGATTTTCTCCTTTGATTTTCCTTGTTACCCTCTCCATTTCACTCATCGTCGTGGTCATGAGGGCCGACAACCCTACTATTTGGGCTTCTCCCTTCCTTGCCTCTTCGAGTATCTTCTCCAGCGCCACGTCTTTGCCAAGATCTATAACTTTGTATCCATGGCTTTTCAAAACCATGGATACTATATTTTTTCCTATGTCATGAATATCGCCCGCCACCGTGGCCATTAGGATGCATCCCCGGTCTTTCAGGGTTCCTCCTCTGCTTAATACTGCTTGCTCCACGAGATCGCACACGCCTTGTGCCGCCTCGGCAGAAGAAATGAGTTGGGGCAAGAAGTAGTCGCCACATTCGTACAATCTGCCCACCTCCTCCAAAGCGGGGAGGACAACGTCATTTATCAGAGCCAAAGGCTCTCCTCCCTCGCTCAAAAACCTCCTGGCGACGGCCAAAACGCCCCCCCTGTCACCCTGTACGATCATGCCCTTCATCTGTTCTATCGGGCTCGAGGCGCCTTCCTTCTTCTCAGGGGAAGAGGTGTCTTTTTCCTCTGACTTTAAAGACCTCGCCCAAGTTATATAGCCTGATGCCCCTTTATCCCGTCCGACCAAAAGATTGCAAGCCATCATCAGGGAAGCGAAGCTTTCGTCCAACGGGTTTGCTATCACCGAATCCAATCCAGCGCCTGCTGCCATGGTGAGAAAAGCATTGTTCAAAAGAGGCCTGTTGGGCAAACCGTGCGATACGTTGCTGACACCCATTATGGTAAAAAGGTCAAGCTTTTTAAACGCCCTGAGTGCCTCTAGCGTGACAACTCCGGCTCTCCCATCTGCGGCCACTGACATGGTAAGGGGATCTACGAACAGTCTCGATTTCGAAAAACTCATCTCGTCGGCAAGAGCGCAAACCTTTTCTACGGCCTTTATTCTCCCTTCCACCGTCTCCGATATACCATCCTCGTCTATGGCAAGCACGACCAGGCAAGCGCCGTACCTCTTTGCAAGTTCTATGCCCTTAATTAACTTTTCCCTTTCGGCAGTCACGGAATTAATCAAGGGAATTCCTGCAACGTGAATCAACCCCTCCTCAAGGACGTCAGCTTCGTCGGCATCAATGGAGATGGGGAGGGTGCAGGCGCTTTCTACGGCCTCGACCGCCTCTCGGATCGCCCTTTTTCTGTCGATGCCGGGCAGACTGATATTGACGTCTATCACCTGGGATCCTGAACTGCTTTGTCTTCTCGCCTCCTCCGAGAGGGCATCCCACTTGTACTGAGCCACCTCATCCCTTATGGGCGACTTTCTCGATACGTTTATCCTTTCACCTACGACGACTATAGGCTCACCGGCTCCCGCAAAAACCAACCTGCTCCTGCTTGCCAAGGCCGCCTTTTCGACTTTCCGGGGACGTAGGGGTTTTTCTTGCGAAGCAACGCCTTTCAAATGAGCTATATGTTCAGGGGTTGTGCCGCAGCAACCGCCTACGACGGAAGCTCCCGCCCGAATTAATTCGCGCCCTTCCTCGGCAAATTCCCTTGGATCGAAGTCCTCCTTTCCGGGGGTACCTGCGTTCGGATAGGCAAAGATTGGGATTCCTGCATTAAGGTAGAGTTTCTTGACTATTTCTCTTGCGAGATCCGGTCCAAAGCCGCAGTTAACGCCCACAGCACAGGCTCCTATCATCCTCGCCCAGTGGGCAACCACCTCCGGCGGACTTCCAGTTATGGTACGCCCATTGCGTTCGAAGGTGAAGGAAACCACGAAAGGAATATGGGCTGCTACATCTTTAATGGCTAATACAGCGGCCTTCGCCTCTTTTATGTCCATCTGCGTTTCGATCAGAAAAAAGTCCACTCCGCCGTCTCTCAACCCGATAGCCTGCTCTTTGTATGCTTCGTAGGCCTCTTCGAAACTTAAGTTTCCAAGAGGCCTTATAAGTTCGCCCAAGGGACCCATGGAACCCGCCACATAGGCGTCCCATCCTTCTGCAGCTCGTCTGGCAATGCGTGCAGCCTCCTCATTTATCCGCCGTGCCTTTTCGCCCATCCCCCTATAGCTCAGCTTTATCGGGCTCGCACCAAAGGAGTTGGTCTCAACGACGGAAGCGCCGGATCTGAGGTACTCTTTGTGGATATCGAGCACTACATCGGGGGCGATCAGATTCATCTCCTCCGGCAACATTGGCGGCCGCCATCCCTTCTCGGAGAGCATAGTGCCCATTCCGCCATCCAGCACCAATACCCTATCGAGGGAGGTAATCAAGTCAACAAATTTCAGCGGCAAGTCAAAATCACACCTTTCCCTGCTATGATATATTGTCACAAATATATACACTATAATGAGATGTATTCTACTCAAAGGGAGGGAAAATTTCACGTGAAATATCCAAATTTCAAAAATGACACTCGATGGCACATCTTTTACACCATGAAAAAACTCAAGATCGCACTTGAAAAACCTTCGACGCAGCCAAGGGGCAGGGAAATACTTGAAATAATAGATCGCAACTTAAGAGGGCTTAATACCGACGAAGCCATAACTCCCCCTATCGAAGGTCTATCGAAAGCCCTATCTGTTGTAGATAAGATCATTTTGGGCATAAATTTTGGAGCGCCGGAATGGCCTAATAAACTCCTGGACCTGTACGGTCCTCCCGTTAAATGTTACGTCACGCCTTTTATAGAGGAAGATTTCCCCTTAAGCGACATGCAGAAGTTCTTCCCCAACTGGGAACAACCCTGTGAATGGTACTTACTGCCCTTTGATTTAGAGGAACAGGATTCCCCCTTAAACCTTCAATTTTTGTCCAAACATCTGGATAGAGCGTGGGCCATGTATGAAAACAAGGCTTATAACCGTTTTGCTCTTATCTTCTCGCCTGCCCTTTCGCTTTTGACATACAGCTATGAGAGGTTCGCCTGGAAAGACCTAGAGGCCTTCGATTGGCCGGAGAAGATAAAAGAATGGTTTGCCCTTTTGTCTCATTATACTGCCGAGAATGCCGTCTCATCCCATGTATGGGATTGGCAATGGGATGAGATAGTCTATGCCACATCCTTGTTCCTCGACAATATCCCCCCCTGTCAAAACAAGGAAAAAGCACTGGACATAAAAAATATCCTCATCGCCGGTTCCATCGTGGCCTCCTACAAAGTTCATAGCGGAGCATCGCTTGAGGAATTAACTTCCCTGGAAAGGCTGATCGCCTTTGCATGCGACGGCAGTCTGTTCTTATCGCGATATCAAATGTCTTGAATTTCGAAGGAGGGCGACGATACATGGCGAACGTGCTTGGTTCAAATGAAATCAAAAACATGTTGGATAGGGGCGATTTAATCGTTACACCTTTGTTGGATTTAAATCGCCAGATCGGAAGGGCATCGCTCGATGTAAGGCTCGGGCAGGACTTCGTGCTCTTTAGAAAGGGTCAGATTCCGGTGATGGACGTAAAAAGAGCTTTCGACAACACAGCTTGGGTAGATTATTACGACCATATAAGGACTGATTATGGCCAGCCCTTTATATTGCATCCCGGCCAATTCGTTCTGAGCTCGACGTTGGAATTCCTTCGATTGCCTCGAAATGTCATGGCTTATGTCATAGGCAGGTCTTCCTGGGGAAGGGCAGGTCTCGTAATTGCTACGGCAACCTTCGTCGATCCAGGATTTCAAGGAGTTATAACTTTAGAGCTGGTCAACGAAGGAGAGGTGCCTCTTTCCCTGTATCCCGGAACGAGGATAGCTCAGCTTGTTTTTCACAGGCTCGACGGCGAAGTGCAAGCATACAAGGGCAAGTACGCCTTTGACACCAAGGCCACGGCCAGCAAGGCCTATGAGGACGAAGAAGTGCTGAGGCTCACTCGAAGGGAAAATTAATTGGAACGGACCTTGGCAGTTACCAACTGATGGGCCAGGCGGGTGGGCTCAGGCAAGCGATAACGACTGCAACACGCTAAAACCAAATTAGCAGATTGCAATAATGATACTTTATGGCCAGGACTCACATAGAGGGGTCGAACGTCACTTCTCGTTCGCAGGACATGTCCGATAACTTCGCCATTCTGTCGCAGCGGCACCCACGACCCCTTTGTCCGTGGCACAGGCAGGTGGCTTCCTATCAAACGACTTTTAGCAACTCCAATAGCAGGCAAGTCCAAAACTACGCCGAAATGAGCAGCTATGCCCAATCTTCTGGGGTGTGCGATTCCGGCTCCGTCTATCATCCACAGGTCTGCCTTCAGTGATAATTTGTCGAAAGCCTTTATTGCAATAGGCAGTTCCCTGAAGGAAAGCAAGCCCGGTATGTAGGGAAAGTTGATACTTTCTTCGACGTAAACAGCTTCCACTGTCTCGCCGGTGTGACGATCCCATACAAGGGCTACGGCACATCCCTCTTTTGCTCCCCTGCCCTTGTAGGCTACATCTATGCCGCCTATTAGCCTAACCTTCTCAATATTGCAATAATCTTCTGTTATCACGAAGCCACATATTTTCTTCTGTAATTCGATAGCCTCTTTTGGGTCTCGGGGGAATTCAAACAAATCCTTCACTCCTAAATAAAAGTGCGAGATGTCTTTGACGTCATCTCGCACTTTAGCCTCTCAGTTACTTTACTTCTACTTCTGCGCCGGCCTCTTCCAGTTTTTTCTTGATCTCTTCGGCTTCCTCCTTGGAAACGCCTTCCTTTACTGGCTTTGGTGCGCCATCTACCAAATCCTTGGCCTCCTTGAGGCCCAGGCTGGTGATCTCGCGAACTACTTTTATGACGTTTATCTTGTTCGCTCCTATGGATTTGAGAATTACGTCGAACTCCGTCTTCTCTTCCTCTTCGGCAGCAGCGCCGGCTCCGCCGGCAGCAGGAGCAGCAGCCATCATTGCAACAGGAGCTGCAGCGGATACTCCAAATCGATCCTCAAGGGCTTTCACCAATTCTGAAAGTTCTAGAACAGTCATCTCCTCAACTGCCTTTATGATTTCTTCTTTCGTCATTTCTCGATTCCTCCCTTTTAAATTTTAACGGTTGTACCAAAAATGTCTTTAAGCTGCTTCTTTCTCCTTTGCCTTTGCGATCTGATCTAAACAGGTCACCAAACCTCGGATGTTTCCGGACAACACTGTGACAAGTCCTCTTATCGGAGCTTCCATAGTGCCCAAAACCTGAGCCAACAGCACATCCCTCGATGGCAAGGTGGCCAAAACGCTGACATCTTCCGGACCTAAGAGCCTTTGTTCAAGCAAAGCTCCCTTTATTTTCAAGGCCTCGCTCTTGGTCGTTTTAATGTAATCCGTTAAGGTCTTAGCTACTACTACCGGATCTCCATAGGCAATCGTGAAAACGTTAGGGCCGGAGAGCATCTCCTCGGGTACCGGCAATCCGACTTCCTTCAGGGCCAGGCTGAAGAGAGTGTTTTTCGCTATCCTCATCAAACCCTGGGCTTCTCTGATCTTCGCCCTGATTTGTCCTATCTGCTCCACCGTTAGCCCCTTGTACTCGCAGAAAAATACCGCCTGAGATCCCTGAAGCAATCCGATCAACTCTTGTAACTCCTGAACGTTCGCCTTTGAAGGCATTCCTTCACCTCCTTTTTTAAAAAAATAAGGCTCCCGGGCGTTCCCCAGGAGCCTTATCATCATGACATAACGACGATCTCCTGGACCTCGGCAGGCCGGCCTCTTCTGGCCGATTAAGGTAATCCACCTGCTGTCTTAAGCCCAATAGCACAACATATTATACTTACACTACCGATGCATATCAAGCAGACTTTTAAAAATCTATCTTCAAGGGCGGCCAAGCCACCCTTAGCAAACCTATTCTTCTACCAACTCCTTTTGAGCTCTTGCAGGATCGACCTTGATCCCAACGCCCATAGTTGGAGCTACGGTAATACTTCGTACGTACTGTCCCTTAACGGCAGCGGGGCGGGCACGGAGCACTGCACGCAAAAGCGTTTTTGCATTATCGAATAACATGTCCGGTGTAAAGCTCATCTTGCCGATTCCCACATGAATGATTCCGTACCTGTCGACACGGAACTCGATTCGTCCTGCCTTGATTTCCCTAACAGCTTCGCCCACATCGAAGGTAACGGTCCCTGTCTTGGCGCTTGGCATCAAACCGCGAGGGCCCAGGATTCGTCCGAGACGACCTACTACGCGCATCATGTCGGGCGTAGCGATAACTGCATCGAAATCCAGCCATCCACCTTCGATCTTCTGAACCATGTCCTCCCCGCCGACAAAATCGGCACCGGCTTCTTCGGCTTCCTTGATCTTCTCTCCTGAAGCTATGACGAGCACTCTCTTCTCCTGACCAGTCCCATGGGGCAAGCTTACCGTACCCCTAACTTGCTGATCGGCATGACGGGGGTCTACGCCCAAACGTATGTGCACCTCGACAGTCTCATCAAACTTAGCCTTTGGGAATTCCGCCAAAAGCTCGAGCGCCTCTCTAAGGCCATAAAATTTTACCTTATCGACCTTCTCCAACATTGCTAAATAACGTTTCGATCGTTTTGCCATATCGCATTCCTCCCTGTGGTCAATAGCGGGTCTCCCCTGCCACTAATATCCCCTAACCTACCACTTCTATGCCCATAGATCGGGCCGTTCCCTCGATCATGCGCATAGCTGCCTCGATGTCGTTGGCATTTAAATCCTGCATCTTGGTCTTGGCTATTTCCCTTACCTGTTCCCTCGTGACCTTGCCGACCTTGTTCCTGTTTGGTTCGCCCGAACCCTTCTCGACCCCGGCAGCTTTCTTGAGCAGTATACTGGCTGGCGGCGTTTTAAGTTCGAAGGTAAAGCTTCTGTCGGCATAAACGGTCAGCACGACAGGAATTATCATGCCTGCATCGTCTGCGGTCTTTGCGTTGAACTGTTTGCAAAATTCCATAATATTTACGCCGTGCTGGCCAAGGGCAGGACCCACTGGCGGTGCTGGAGTGGCCTTGCCCGCCGGCAACTGCAGCTTTATCTGTGCTACCACCTTTTTTGCCATTTAAATTCCCTCCTATGCGACCTTCATTGCTTTTATATTTTGGTCAAATCATTGTAATCGGCCTCGACAATAGTCTCGCGACCGAAAAGCGTGACCGAAAATTTGACCTTTCCCTTCTCCGGAATGACCTCGACAACCGTACCAGCCTGCCCTTCAAAGGGCCCGCTCTTCACGCGAATCACGTCTCCCGGCTTGAGATCGATTTCCACCTTCGGCTTCATTTGTTCCCTGCCAATCTTGGCGAATACATCCTGTACCTCTCTATCGGATAAAGGTATAGGGTTATTTCCGGCTCCAACAAAACCCGTAACGCCCGGCGTATGTCTCACTACATACCAAGATTGGTCGTCAAGGATCATCTCCACGAGGATATAGCCGGGAAATACTTTTCTCTTTACTTTCTTCTGTTTCCCGTCCTTGACATATACTCTCTCTTCCATCGGCACGAGCACTCTAAATATTTTATCCTCCATGCCCATGGTAGCTATACGCTGTTCAAGATTGGCTTTGACCTTGTTTTCATATCCTGCATATGTTTGGATAACATACCACCGACGCTCGTTTTTGTCACTCATCACCGAAAAGGGGGCCGTTTGGGCCCCCTCACCCCCCTAATGCTCTATTTTTATGATACAAGGGCTCTTTAATGTCGATCCCTTAGAGATCCTTCAAAAATTCTACGGCAGTTAATAACTCCTCGAAAAACACTACCCTACAACTTTTGAGAAAACTGCAGTAAATATCAAATCCAGAACGCCTAAATAGGCCGAGACCAACAGGGTAACACCTATAACCAGCAACGTAGATATCCAAACTTGCTTTCTGTTTGGCCACGTAACCCTCCTAAGCTCTGCCCGCGCTTCTCTCAAAAAATTCATAACCTTTCCCAAATTCTTTTCCTCCTGCTATATGAGGTAAGAAAACGAAAAGCTCTATAAATGCGGAACCGCAATCCTATCCCTAATATAGAACCTACCTGTAAACCAAATGAAATTCAATACAACAGACTCATGAAAACCCTATTGAACAGACACACAGGACAGCAACCAACATAAGACATATTGGCACTTGCCGAAGTATATTATCATGCACATATTTTATAAGTCAAGCGAATCGGCTTCGTGATCTTTGATGTGTAAATTTAACCTAAACTATATAATAACAGATAACAACAACAAAGAGGTTATTGAAACAAATATACCCTTTCGAAGGGAGGCATCATCTTGAAATGCCTATTTATCATATTGGATGGTTTGGGAGACAGAGGCATATCCGACTGGAACCAGAACACTCCCCTGCAAAAAGCCCATACACCGACACTTGATTATTTAGCAAGTGTCGGAGCTAACGGATCTTTGACTGCCCTCTGCAAAGGTGCGCCCCTGCCCAGCGAAATTGCTCACTTTTTAATATTTGGTTATGCCATTGAAGATTTCCCCGGAAGGGGAGTCATAGAAGCCTTGGGTTACGATTTCGAAGTCAGCTTCGACGAAGTTTTCGTTCTCGTGAAACTGTTGTCCGTAAAAGAAATTGACGACACTCTTTATCTTGCAGAGGAAAAGCCACCTGCAGACGAAGAAACGATAATGTCATTGATAGATGATATACGATATTTTAGACATAAAGGCATAGAGGTCGAATTTAAGCCAACGCACGGCATAGACGGCATCCTAAAACTGTCTGGCAATGTATCCTCCCAAATTTCTGACTCTAATCCTATTTTTAACGGTCGCCCCCTTTTGCAAATTGAATCCCTGGAGGGAGCCGAAAACCTCGACGCAGCAAATCAAACTGCAGAGGTGTTGAACAAATATATTCTGTGGGCTCATTTAAAATTAGCCTCAAATCCCCTAAACAGCAAAAGAAAAGACTTGGGCTTGCCGCCCATAAATGCTGCGGCAACCCAAAGAGCTGGAAAATTAAAAAAGATAAAAAGCTTTGAGGAAAAATGGAAACTTAGATCGGAAGCTTTCGTGTCTTCGGCTTTATATACAGGCATAGGCAAAATATTTGACATGAAAGTTCATAGATTTAACATAAAAGATCCTTATGAAGACCTGCTTGCAAAACTAAAACAGGCAGTCGAATCCGAAAAAGATTTTTGCTTCGTCCATACGAAGGCTCCGGACGTCGCAGCTCACACCCGCATCCCGGAAAATAAGGTAAAGGTCATCGAATCACTTGATAGTGCTCTTGGAAAGATCTTGCCGGAATTGGACTTCAACGAAACCCTGCTGGTGATAACTGCCGACCACTCCACTCCAAGCGTTGGTGACATGATACATTCCGGAGAAAGCGTGCCGCTATTGATAGTTGGCAAATACCTTCGAAGAGATAAAGTCGTCAATTTCGACGAGATATCATGCCTCTACGGCTCCCTTGGCGAAGTCAGAGGAAATGAAATTATGCCCATGATCCTAAATTTCATGGACAGGGCAGATCTTTACGGAATGCAATACGGACAATGTCCCTTACGCATTAGCCGTGACAAATCGTTAGGGTGATTAATTATGAAAAGAGAAAAGCTACTTGAGATTTTTGCCACAAAACCTGATATAATAACTGAATTTCCGGAATGGATGCTTTCCTTAGAAAAAGTAATGAATATTCATTCAAGGGGATCTGCCGTAATAGGAGAGATAGCCGGTAGGGACAGCATTGTGGCTATCCTAAAAGCCCACGAACTTCACCATTTTTCTTTTCTTCTGCCTTCCATCGTTTACACGGGAACTGAGTACGGAAACCCTGAAATTATGATAAAAAGGCTCGATTTTGTAAAGAAAGAGCTCGCCAAAAGGGACGCTCACACCTTTGAGCCGGTAATTCACGGTTCTCCGAAATTATGGATGCAACTTTGCGCTAGCTCCTTCGAAATCTCAATAGAAAGATGGGGGTTTTACACCCCCTGCATAGCCTGCCACCTCTACCTTCACATCATGAGAGCTCTTCTAGCCATTAAACTCAAAATCTCAAGAATTGTCACCGGAGAAAGAAGTTCCCACGAAGGTGTGATTAAGCTCAACCAGCTTCCCTACGTCCTTGAATCATTCAAGGATTTTTTTGCAAGTTATGGGATCGAGCTTATGCAGCCCCTTAAAAATATTGCCTCAAACGAGGAAATGGCAAAAATCGCAGGCCCTGAAGAAGGAAAAAATCTCGAACAACTTGGCTGCGTTATGTCAGGCAACTATAAAGACCTGAGTAAAATTCGCGAACTACCGATCGAGGAATACCTACATGCCGAATTACTGCCCAAGGCAAAGGAGATGATCGATAAAATCTTAACCTCGGGTTAGTCAAACGAAATAATAAATTCCCATTTCGAAAGGAGTAAGTTTTATTGCGCCATTCAAATCGCTGTCGCATAAAATCCAGTCCGACGCTCCTAAATTTGCAATAAAAAACCCTGACTGAGAATATTCTCAGTCAGGGTGTATATTCTGGCAGGCCCGGCAGGATTCGAACCTGCAACCCCCGGATTTGGAGTCCGGTGCTCTGCCAATTCGAGCTACGGACCTGCTTGCAAGAGCTATTTTATACTACTTCGTCTCCTTGTGCAAGGTGTGTTTATTACACCACCGGCAAAATTTCTTCTTCTCGAGTTTCTTGGACTGTTTCTTCTTGTTAACAGTTGTCACGTAATTTCGGCGCTTGCACTCGGTGCACTCCAATCCAACTACATCGGCCATTCATATCCCCCCTTTCACTTTTAAGGGGACTTACTTGTCCAGTATGTCCGTTACTACGCCGGCACCTACTGTACGTCCGCCTTCCCTTATGGCAAACCTCAAGCCCTTCTCCAAGGCTACGGGAACTATGAGCTTCACTTCTATGTTGGCGTTGTCTCCGGGCATTACCATCTCTACGCCCTCGGGCAGGGTTATCTCACCGGTGACGTCGGTGGTCCTGAAGTAAAACTGAGGTTTGTAGCCGTTGAAGAAGGGGGTATGTCTTCCGCCTTCTTCCTTCTTCAGGACGTATATCTCGGCTTTGAAGTGTTTATGGGGAGTTATGGTGCCGGGTTTTGCCACTACCTGGCCCCTTTCCACGTCGTCTTTGCCCACGCCCCGAAGGAGTATTCCAATGTTGTCTCCCGCTATGGCCTCGTCTAAGATCTTTCTGAACATCTCAAGGGAGGTGGCCACAGTCTTTATCTTGTCCTCCCTCATGCCTACGATCTCCACTTCCTCGCCTGAGTTTATCTTTCCTCTTTCGACCCTGCCGGTGACGACGGTACCGCGTCCCGTTATGGAGAAGACGTCCTCAATGGGCATGAGGAAGGGCTGATCCACGGGACGCTCCGGAAGGGGTATGTAGCTGTCGCAGGCGTCCATGAGCTCCCATATCCTGCCGCACCACTGACACTCCCTCTTGCCGCAGCCGCACTCCAGGGCCTTCAAGGCGGAGCCTCTTATCACGGGGACTTCGTCTCCCGGGAAGTCGTAGCTTGAAAGGAGATCTCTCACTTCCATCTCGACAAGGTCCAACAATTCCTCGTCGTCCACCATGTCCACCTTGTTCATGAAGACCACCATGGAGGGGACGTTGACCTGCCTTGCCAAAAGGACATGTTCCCTCGTCTGCGGCATGGGCCCGTCGGCAGCGGATACGACTAATATGGCTCCGTCCATCTGGGCTGCTCCGGTGATCATGTTCTTTATGTAGTCGGCGTGTCCGGGGCAGTCTATGTGGGCGTAGTGTCTGTGGTCGGTCTGGTACTCCACGTGGGATATGCTTATCGTTATGCCCCGTTCCCTCTCCTCAGGGGCCTTGTCTATCTCGTCGAAGGGGGTGAAGTCAGCAAATCCCTGGGTGGAAAGGGTCCTGGTTATAGCGGCGGTCAAGGTTGTCTTGCCGTGGTCGATGTGCCCTATGGTTCCTATGTTTAAATGTGGTTTCATCCTCTCAAACTTTGCCTTTGCCATGCTTGTCAGCCTCCCTTAAACTAACCTGATCGTGCATTGCTAACCCTTAACGACTTCAAGAAGACGGCCGTTACCTTCTCCTGCTGCCCTTTTCTTGCACGTTTGCAAATAATTTCCCGGCAACATACTAAAAGAGATCCGAAACAACCCATGCGTCTCGGACCTCTAGCATTCTGGAGCCGACTGCCGGAATCGAACCGGCGACCCCTTCCTTACCATGGAAGTGCTCTGCCTGCTGAGCTAAGTCGGCTTAATGGTGGGGGGAGCAGGATTTGAACCTGCGAAGGCGTCCGCCGGCAGATTTACAGTCTGCTGCCTTTGGCCACTTGGCTATCCCCCCAAAAGCCAACCAAATAAACCGGCTCGCGAAAATGATTATACAAGGACCTCGTGGTTTGTCAACTTCAAAACCTCTACATGGGCGAAATTACGGCATAACCGGTTCAAAGGAAAGGGGCGGCATCCCCACAGAAAAGCCAAAAGTCCAATCGCTACGATCATCATATAAAGCAAATACGTTCAAGTCAATAAGCCTGTTGGGAATATTAAGCCTTATCCCAACTTCCCAAATATCATCAAAGCTATTCCAATCGTCATCCATGGCGTAACCTACAGCGCCGAAGAATTCGGGTTCAAACCTTGCAAACCAGCCTCTTATCAGGGCGCTTTTTAGGCCTACTCTGGCCCAGGCCGTGTTATCCGCCATAACAGGATGTCCGTAACGACTTAACAGTTCTCCGTGACCTCCAAGGTAAGATGCCCAAGCAGGAGTGCTCGCATCCCCTTTCTCCAAACCTCCGGAAAAATTCAGGCTCAACTTATCCCCAACGGAAAAAGAAGAATAAAAGTCCAAATGCCCAAGCAACGTTTCTCCTTCAGGATACCATAGCACTCCTTTGGCTTCAAAATATCCCTTTGACTTATCTGTTGATTTATTCTTATAAAAAAGTTTGACCATTGGGCCCCAATGATGATCGCTTCCATCACCATCTATGTAATCGAAGGCGAACCCTCCGCTAAAGGGCAGTAAGTCTTCGTCGACCTTGCTGAATCCCAAATACAAAAAAGACCTCTTCCAATCTACTTTTCCACTGTTTTCAGGAGAAATCTCCCAATCTTGAAAAGCCAGATCCGATTCGAAACGCCACGCCCCTCCCTCTTTCCCCATATAGCTAGCCCTCGCAAGAGTGTTCTCACCCAACCATAATTTCAAGTTTGCCTCATCGCCTATGTCCAGTACATCTCTTCCCGTATATTCGAGGCTAACCCACCTGTTGTAGGGGGACAGGTTTGTGCTGTAGCCATAGAATTTATATTCTTTAGGAGGTTTCCTTTGTACCACGAACTCGACGGTGACCTCTTCGTCATCTTCTAAAAGTTTGTAGTCGGCTGATGCCACACGATCATGCCTCAAAAGTTCCAAAAGGGCTTCATTAACTAGTGCCATATTCAGCGGCCTGCCTATCCACCATCTCTTTTCGGCAATAAAGGGTTTTTCTATATCGGGCAATCCGGTCAAGATCACGTTTTTGACGACGGGCCTTTCGGCTGAGGTGTAAGTTTCATCGACTTTATTGGCCACAAGCAGCTTTATATTCTCTATCTCTTGAGCGGCGGCAACTGCGCCGCGCTCGATTATTTGAGACGCATTGGAGAAGTTCATCAAAGATATATCGTCTACGGAGGGTCTTATCACAAAATCCGAGTATTGCAGGTCCTCTTGGACATTTTTTGCCGTCACTATGCCGACCGTTTGGCCTAACACGTCCACTATCGAACGTATCTCCTCTTTGGTCACCAACTTTCCAGTGACATCTACAGCTACCACTGGATAATCGGGAAAAAGCTCTTTTGCCACTCTAACGGGCAAATTTGCCACCATACCGCCGTCGATGAGGAGCTTGCCCTCGTAAGGCCACGGGGAAAATATACCCGGCAGGGCCATCGATGCCCTCATCGCAGAAGCGAGATTTCCCTTGGTTATTACAACCATGTCTCCGGTTTCAAGGTCCGTGGCGACAGCTGCGAAGGGTATTGGCAATTTCATGAAATCGTAGGTTTCCGCTTTAGCCGTATATTTCAACATCTCCTCGTAAAGACCCTTACCTTCCATGAGCCCCTTTCTTCCAACAATTCGCCCTTCCTTATCGTAACCAATTCTGATTATCGACTTGCTCTGAGACGATGGCGTTTTGCCGTCCCTTGAATCGGAGAACAATTCGTATATGTCCAATTCCTGAAAAATATTTGCCAGTTCGTCTCCATCGTATCCCGCGGCTGCTAAACCTCCAATTATCGCTCCCATGCTCGTTCCCACAATTCCGACTATTTGCACTCCCTCGTCTTGCAGGACTTTGATAACACCTATATGGGCCAATCCCTTAGCTCCCCCTCCCGAGAGGGCCAAGACAACTCCCTCATCAGCTGAAGCGTCAGATTGGATACAGAATAACATCACAGATAGCAAAAAGATCATCAACGGCCTGGCTTTATTTTTTATGAACATAATGTTAACCTCCAGGAAAAGTAGATTTTCTGTATTATTATAACTTTATGGTGCAACTAATACCCTATAAACACAAAAACCACAGAGTGAAGGGGGAGTTAAGATGGATTTAAAAGACAAGGTTGCCTTGGTCACTGGTGGAAGCAAGGGTATAGGCAAAGCAATTTGCATGGATCTGGCAGCCCATGGAGCACATATTGCTTTAACATACAACGCAAAGGAAGAACTGGCCCTGGAGACCGTCAGAGAAATCGAAAAAACGGGAAGAAAGGCACGTCATTACAGAGCAAATCTCTATGACAGGGCAGAAATAAGCGCTGTCGTTCAGCAAATCGTCGAGGACTTCGATACTATCAACATACTTGTAAACAATGCAGGTATAATAGGGGAAAACACGATACTACTGGAAATCGGCGAGGAAGAGTGGGACAGGGTGTTGAACTTGAACTTGAAAGGCGTATTTTTGCTCACTCAATGCGTGTTACCCTATATGATCGGCAACAGGATGGGTAAAATAGTTAATATAAGCAGCCTGGCGGGGAAAAACGGAGGGACCATGGGCGTCCATTATGCAGCGAGCAAGGCGGGGCTGATCGGCATGACCTTTCATCTGGCGAGAGAATTAATCGAACACAATATCGAGGTCAACGCCGTAGCGCCAGGGCCTGTGGATACAGACCTTTTGACGCCCGAAGATAAATCCCGATTGGCCGCCCTTTCTCCAAACGGCAGATTGGCCTATCCAGAGGAAATTGCCCATGGGGTAAGGTTTTTGATAGAAAATGATTACGTAAACGGCGAAGTGTTGGACATCAATGCAGGCAGATATATGGACTAATAAAAGCAAGATCATGTGGGAAAATATCAAAGATATCGAATCCCACTGTTGGTCATGAGTTGGATGAAAAAAATAAAAAACACAAAGGAGACCTGACCATAGCCATGTTTCCCAAAAAGACTCTAGGAGTATTAGGCGGTATGGGACCTCTTGCCTCCGCGGAATTCATGACGCTGCTGGCCAAATTGGCCCCTGCCGAATGCGATCAGGAACACCCAAAGGTAATTTTGCTTTCTTGGCCACAAATACCGGACAGGACCAAAGCCATATTGAGGGGAGGAGAAGATCCTTCGCCCTACTTGCTCGAAGGATTGAGCAAGCTTGCCTCCTGGGGCGCTGACCTGTTGGCCATCCCCTGCAATACAGCCCATTATTTTATAGATAGAATGGAGGCTGATTTGCCGAAACCGTTAATCCACATAGTGGAGGCAACTCTTGAAGAAACAAAAAGACGCACGTCCGGTGGAGCATGGCTACTCGCCACCTCCGGAACGATAAAGACGGAGCTTTACCAAAAACACGCCCCACGAATGGGAGTGCAGCTTTTGCTGCCCGAAAAAAGTTCGCAGGAACAAATCCAAAATTGTATCGAACTGGTAAAGAAAAACGATTTGCAAGGCGCGGGCTCTCTGTTAAAGGATATCCTGTCCTCGCTGAGCAGGGAAAGGGATCTCCCCTTTATTGCAGCCTGTACTGAGATTCCCCTGGCTTTCAAGGCAATAGGCAAAGAAAGCCTGATGATTTCCAGCCTCAATGCCCTTGCTTTAAAATGTATTTCCGTTATTTACGATCAAAAGAGTCTTTGCTCTTAGAAGGGCAAAAAAAGAAGGGCAACGAATAAAATGACCACGAATATCAAGGCAAGTATCAGGCGCAGATCTAAACCGACCTTCGCATGGGATTGCGGTGTCTTGACTTTAATGTCTCCCGGCGCAATGAATCTGAAATAATCCTCCCTATCGTCGTCTTCAAGTATGCCGTGAATTTCGTATTGGCCGTTCTTAAGCAATCGCACCATGAAGATCTGGCCTATAGCTTCGCTCTCATCTTTTGCGAGAAATATCACGTCTCCGGGACGAAGCTCCGATAATGGCGTCCCGTTAACAGCATCTATGACAGGGTCGATCTCCAAAAGAGACGCATTCTCATCTGAAGAAGCATCAACTGCATATGAACCCGTTTCGTCTACATTTTTGGTAACGCGATTTAAATACCTCGTTATCGCAGGATCCAGCGAGGTCAGGTTTACGCTCTTTTCCCTCAGCTCGGGCAAGGATAATTTGGCGATCTTGAAGGAAATGATGGGAATCGTCCTTCCTGTAGCTTCGCGAATCTTTTTCTCGTATTCTATCAATTTTTCCTTGGGTAGAAAGCTTTCGCTTACCGAGGCATTTTCGTTGCTTTGCAAAAATACGTTATAGGCATCGCTAGCCACCTCCGGCCACACCTTTCGCAGTTGCTGACTCGCATGTTGTGCCGCTATGAATTCCGCTTCGTTAACGGAAGCAGGCAAAGTTCCCGCCCCTTTGGACAATATATTGGCCACTGTCGACCATTTTTCAAGGGTAATATCCTTTGCCGAATAGGGCAAGGCGGTTTGAGATGTCCATATCACCTGGCTGTCCGGTCCTACAATCGCTGCTGCCAAAATAGTGATTTGATTGCTAAAGGACATCGATGTCCATATAGCCATATAGTCTTTGCATTCCTTCATCAAGTATACGAACAAAGTCCGCGGATCCTCTTCGCCCACCTCCTGGAGGTATCTATCGATCAGCTCCTCTATTTCTTCTTCTTTAAGGCCTAACATATAGGCCAACAGCCCCTTGACATACCATTCGGTCATTTTCATCTTCTCCGTTATTTGAAATATTTAAGCATAAAGCCTTTGCCTAACAGTTCAATTGTTATTAAGATTAGACCAAATACATCGTATTTGGCAACGATAAAGGATCCTTAACTTATAAATTTATAAAGGCGGCTCTGTCATGATTAAAGACATTTTCTTTCTCTTCCTGAAGTTAAGTTTGCTTGCCCTAGGGGGAGGTTTCGTTTTCATAGGCTTTATAGAGCTGGAGATAAAAAAGAAATCCTGGGATTCGCTGTGCGACATCCCTTCCCTTATTGCCGTCAGCACATCCCTCCCCGGACCAATAATAACGAACCTATCATACTTGATAGGCAAAAGCTTAAAGGGCAGCATCGGAGGACTGACGGCAATATTGGGGGCGATACTACCACCTTTCCTGATAATCTATTTTCTGGCCCCCCTATTAATGAATCAAGGAGCTTCGAATTACTTTGTGGCAACCTTTTTGCGGGGAGGGATAATAGGCGTAATGGTCTTCGTCCTTTTAACCGCTTCCCGATGGATCTACTCTGTCTACAAGATGGGTGCAGTTAGCTTTATAAGCTACATCCTCATGACCGCCCTAATGCTCATGGGGATTCACCCCCTTTTTGCTTTAAGCATCGGGTTTATCGTAAATATATCATGGGGAGGGAAAAGGGACATTGAATGAACTGTTACTTCTTGCTCTGGCCTTTGGCAGGATTTCCTTGGGCAGTTTTGCCGGAGGATTGGCTTCCATCGCACTGATATATCACGAAGTAGTAATACACTACCACTGGCTCTCTCCCGAGGAATTCGAACAAATGATAAGTTTGGCACAGATGTCACCCGGTCCAATCGCAGTCAACGCAGCAACTTATATCGGAAAAAGACTTGCCGGCCTGCCGGGAGCTGCAGTTGCAACGGCTTTCATGGTTGGAACGCCCATTATTTTGCTTATAACAATAACTTACACTATTAAATTCTTTTCCATCAGCACAAAAGCCAAACATAAAATAACTCAATCCCTGCGTCCGGGAGTTGCAGCCCTTCTTACAGCGAGTGCCCTGCGGCTCTTATCGTCATCCCTGGGGGAACCGATATATATACTATTGACACCGCTGGCTCTGTTCTTGCTGCTTAAGTCAAAGGCAAAGGACCAACCCTCTCTGGCAATCATACTTTGCGGTGCATTGGCGGTCGCGACGGCATTAGCTGCCAGAGCGTTATGAAATGTCTAAAATAAAGAGCCTAGCTTATAGCAAGGACCATATACAAAGTGCCTCCATCTTTCAACCTGAAGGGCAGAGTAAAATATCTGGTCGAATCTCCTGCTGACGGAATGGATCTTATACGCTCTCCCACCAACAGCTGCGGCGGGGTCAAATCTACGCTTCCCATCTCATTTAGCTTTATAAATGCTTGCCCGCTTGCCATGTTCGCCAGCTCCCCCAGCACACTCATGGACAGCGCATCGCCCAGCTTTGGCGTTATAGCTCCGCCTGACATGGCAGACACTATTTCGTTAAAGCTTGCCTCATCTACCATAATTGCTACGGTGCCCCTTGCCTTGGATGCAACAAACCCAACCAAGGCCGCTGCCCTGCTTCCCGAAACGCTCACTTCGGAGGTGATAGCAGCTTTATCGAGGGTTATGTCTACGCCCATACTTTTGCATACCGATACCAGAGCCCCGGCAAATCCGTTGACGACTACCGAAAAAAATTTAGGATCCATGCGTTACCCCTCCATCGACGATCTTCTTCTCCATCCACCTTCTGGTCAGCGCCCAGGCAGCCAGGTCATCTATGTCCCTTCCGGGGACTAAAAGCGACAAAGGCCAAAGCCTGCGAAAACCCTTGGGCGGATGGATTCTATAATACATCTTTCTGGCTTGCAACGTTGAGAAGGATTCATCTACAACTTCGTATTCGATTTTCTTCCTGAGCAACCCGCGCTCTAGCTCCTCCGAAGCAGTGCCGCCGCCCAACAACACCAACTCCACGTTTTTGTCGACGAGCAGTGACGTATCCCCCTCGCACCCGTAGGGAGCTAATTCAACCCAATTGCCTTCAGACAAGGCAATCAAAAAGCTTTCAAATAATTTTTTGGGGATAATTCCCGAATAAAGCAGCTCGCCCTTTTCGTCTACAAAGGCAAAGCCAATTTTATCCCTTCCTGGATCCAAGCCGAGGTACATCACCTGTCACCCAAAGTAGAGGCCCATCGGGGATACAGCCAAAGCCACTGTTCGGGATGCCTTGAAATCCATTCGGACAGGATATCGTTGCACAATCGAACGTTTTCTTCAATAGGTCTGTCGAAAAAATCTTTCACCCTTTCCTCCAAAGAGGGCAAAAAGTAAAGGTCGTGATGAATGTTATCCTTCCTCCGTACTATAAACAGGGGAACTATTGGCGATCGCATCTTCATGGCAAGCTTTACGGGCCCATAGGGAGTGCTTGCCGGTTGTCCTAAAAAGGGAGCGATTATTCCCTTGTCCTTTGCGTCTTGATCGAGCAAAACACCCAAGATATTTCCTTCCTGAAGACACTTTATGGCACCCCTCAGGTCGAAACCCTTACCAATAGTCTCGACACCACAGGAGGCCCTGATATCGGTTATCAACTTAGTGATACGAGCATCCCGCTGTTCGGCTCCTATAGCCCTCATTGGATAATCCTTGATGCCCAGATAGGCCGCTGCGAGCTCCCAATTGCCCAAATGTGCTGTGAGCAATATCACTCCCCTGCCGCAAGCTAGGGCATCGTTAAGATTTTCTATGTCATGGACAGAAACTATTTCGTCTATTTTTTTGCCTATCTTCGCCAAATTCAGAAATTCTACGACGCTTCTGCCCAAATTTATATACGATTTTGCGACGACCTCTCTGGCAACTTCGAGGCTACAGCCCAGAAATTTTGAACACCTGATAATGGCCTTTGAGGATTTGTCCTTATTTAAGCTAAAGACCATGCGCCCCAAGCTGCCGCCCAAAGACAGGGCTGCAGAATGGGGCAACAGGTGTGATTGCATGCTCAAATACTGTATGCCTAACCATATAAGCTCTTGAGTCATGAAAATTTAATCACCATCCATAGTTATGTTGTCCGTGACATGTATGAATTATCTCAAAACGTGTCCTTCGGCATATCGGTATTTTCACAAAGGAGTGACTTGAAAGCTTCCGTAGACATACTGAAAAGTATAACCTAAAAACTTCCTAATTGTTCAAAATTTCCTGCAAAACATTCAGGACTTTCCCAAAATCGACGGTATAGACCCCCTTATGTCCCTAGGCACTGAAACAGGCCCGGGCACCAAACCAATGGGATAGGTTTTCATTTCTTGCACTCCTAACTTAGTAAAATTTTCTATATATCATTGAACCTTCCCACTCAATTGGCTATAGCCTCTTTTGAACACTTTTATACGAATCTGGACTGGAAATTCAAAACCGTAAAAGGAGGGCCTAGGCCCTCCTTTTACGGTTTATACTCTCGTACAGTACATTCAAGGAAATATTTTTCCTTCTCGCCCGCTCTAAATCCCAATTCAATAAAATAGCCTTAAAAAAATCCCTTTCTTTAAATATATAAGACCTCTTCCTCTCACGAACCGCCCTGTAAAAATGATGCAACAAAACTGCCTTGGGATCTTCTATCCGATCCGTAGGAAAAGGGCCTCGAAAGGCTAACCCCGAGGCCCTTTTAACGGCATCATCATCCGCCAAAAGCCAGGCTTCAATTTTCCGCCTAGCGGGAACGAAGATTAACCCCGGACTTTCCGATTCCAATATGAGGTTTTCATCCTTATCGTCTGCTTCGTCGTATATGGCTATCACGAAGTATCCCTTGGCATTCAAGATTCGCGCATGACGATCCGCTTCCTTCAGAAGCCTGTTGACTCCCCCAAGTTGTCTTACCTTTGTTATTACACGGTCCGGGACAAGCTGTCTAACGATGCTTTTTACGACCAGAACGTCATTTGCGCCTTCGCACAAAAAAGCCAGCTTTCCCGACATAAATCCTTCGCCGTTAAATGTTTTTCGCCACCTCGAAGGCATCCCATATGGTGAACATGAAGTTACGCACCTTCATGGCATCTCCGATCAAATATGTATTGGGAAATTCCTTGCGCACCGAATCGTATAAGCCCTTCTCTTCCCTGAGACCAATGGCTATGACTATTGTATCTGCCTTCACCTCTTTACGCCTAAAGCTCTTATCCGTTAAGATCACTCCTTCGGGAGTCACTTCGCTAACGATAGCTCCCGTTATGCTCTTTACTTTGTAAAAATCCAACAAGTCGAGTAACATCATCTTATTTGCGTGACATTGCGGCACGCCTGCTGACATCAGTTCATCGAGCATCTCGACTATTGTTACGGATTTACCCTGCTGAGCCAGCCACAGAGCCGTCTCGCAACCGACCAGGCCTCCGCCGACTACGAGAATATCTTGACCTGCCTTGCCTCTGCCGAGCAGCAGCTCTTCTGCTTTTATGACGTTATTCTTCTCTAAGCCGGGCACATCTAAATCCTTCGGCACAGATCCGGTAGCCACAATTACGACGTCAGGATTGTCCTTTTTTAACTGCTCTAAGGTGATTTCAGTATTAAGTTTGACCTTTACACCTGCATTAGCAAGTTCCGCCTCATACCACTCCAACAATCTAACTTCGTCCTTTTTGAATTCAGGTACCGAAGCCTCGAGCAGGTGTCCTCCCAGTCGACTGCCCTTCTCGTAAAGAGTCACATCGTGTCCCCGCAAAGCGGCAACCCTTGCAGCCTCCATGCCTGCCAGGCCTCCCCCAATAACGCAAATCTTTTTCGGCTCTTGAGCAGGAGTAAGAATCATCTCTCTTTCTCTTCCGCAGGCAGGATTAACGGCGCACGAAAGTGGTTTGCCCTCAAATATCCTGCCCAGACAGCCATCTTGACATCCCAAGCAGGGCCTGATCCTTTCTTCCTGGCCTGACTTTACCTTGTTTGGCCACTCGGGATCCGCGAGCAACCCTCTTCCCAAGACGATCACATCGGCAGTTTTTTCTTCCAAAGCTTGAGCGGCAAGGTCAGGCAGCTCCATCCTGCCGGCCATGAGCACGGGAACGCTTATCACCTTTTTTAGCTCTCGAATCAGGTCTATGTAACAGCCGTGTTTCATATAGTTCGGCGGATGGGCCCAGTACCAGGCTTCGTACGAACCTGCATCGGCATTAAAGCCGTCGTAACCTGCTTCTTCCAGTATCTTGGCTGCTATGAGGCCTTCCTTTAAGTCCCTTCCTCTTTCCTCGAACTGCTCTCCGGGCAAACCTCCCTTATTCCATCCCTTTATGTAGCTTTTTACGCTAAACCTAAGGATGACCGGAAAGGTCTTGCCCACCTTGGACTTAATGGCCTTAATTATCTCGATGGGAAACGTAAGCCTTCCTTCCAGGTCTCCGCCGTATTTGTCGGTCCTCCTATTGAAGAAGCTCATGGTGAACTGATCCAGAAGGTAGCCTTCATGCATGGCGTGTATCTCGATGCCATCGAAGCCGCAAGCCACGGCGATCTCTGCTGCTTCTGCAAACCTCTCGACCAGGCGTTCCACTTCCTCGGTCTTAAGCTCCCTGCATGTTACGTTGGGTTCCCAGTAGTTTGGAATGGCCGAAGGAGCTACCGGTTGACAGTCGAGCATGATTGGATGAGCATTATGGCCCAGACCGGCTGTAACTTGGACGAATATCTTCGATCCGTAGGCATGAACTCTTTCCGTAAGTTCCGAAGCCCTAGTGATGAAATGAAGCGGATTTAACGTTATACACGGAAAGGTAGGCATTTTCAGCTTTTCTATCTCGTTTTCGACCTTAACTGCTCCCGTTATGATAAGCCCGGTACCGCCACGAGCCCGTTCGACGTAGTATTCGACGGCTCTGTCTGCAAAACAGCCATCCTCAGTAACCATGCCAATGATTCCCATGGGAGCCATGGCAATTCTATTTGGTATTACCGCACTTCCTATTCTGATGGGCTCAAACAGCTTTTCTTGACCCTTCTGCATTTTCGAGACACCTCCTTATTTATGTCAATCTCCTCATGCGCTAGCTGTAATATATTATATCATGCCCTGAAAGCCGCGTTATTTATACGCCATGGTATATTAACCATCACTTTGGGCTTAAAATAACAAAGAGGCCGACTGCTTTGGTAAGATATCGATAAAAACAAATTTATGTTATATTATCGAACGGTCGCAAAGAAACCCACACAAAGCGCGAGGGGGGCGTAATTTAACATGGCACGTAGAGTTGGCACGATAGCTAGAGGGATCAGGGCACCCTTGGCCAAAGCTGGAGATGACGTGATCTCGTTAGTGATAGATTCCATAAAGAGGGCGTGCAAAGATGAGGGCTTTTCGCTGCGAAGCAGGGATGTCATAGGCATTACCGAATCATTAGTCGCCAGAACGCAGGGAAACTATGCCTCTATATACCACATAGCTGCCGACATTTCACAAAAGACATCTGCTGAGGAAATAGCAGTTCTTTTTCCCATAATAAGTCGGAACAGGTTCTCTTTAATCCTAAAAGGCATTGCTTTGACCGGAAAAACTATACATCTTTTTTTAAATTATCCCAACGACGAGGTTGGCAATCCCGTAATGGACAGGGACGTCCTTTACGATCAAGACATAAATCCCTACATCGATTTATTAGACGAAAAAGACTATCGAACCATACCAGGGCTCGCCATTGTTCATCCCTTTACAGGAGTAGATTACGTAGAGCTTTACAAAAGCCTGGCCCCTAAAGGCAAAGTGAATATATATTTTTCAAACGATCCAAAGGTGGCTTTGAACTACTCAAGCGAAATCTTGCTCGCAAACATCCATGAAAGATCTTGGACGAAAAAAATCCTTTCCAAAGCCGGCGCCAAGAGGGTTCTCGGATTGGACGACCTGCTTACCGAACCCGTGAACGGGAGCGGCTATAACCCCGAGTACGGCTTGCTCGGATCTAACATGGCCTCTGAAGACAAGGTCAAACTTTTTCCACGAAACTGCCAGGAAATCTGCGAGAAAATACAGTCCAGGCTTAAAAACATCTTTGGCGTAGAAGTGGAAGTAATGATTTACGGCGATGGAGCTTTCAAGGACCCCAAGACCGGCATATGGGAGCTTGCCGATCCCGTGGTCTCTCCCGGCTTCACCAAAGGCCTGACGGGAACACCTAAAGAGATCAAATTAAAATATGTAATCGACAAAGAGCTGGAGGGAAGTAGAAGCGCCCTCGAAGAATCCGTCAAAGAGCGTATTCTTAAGAAGAAAGAGCTTGACATAGATACAAACGAGACTTTGGGCACCACTCCCCGCATGTACACCGATCTTCTCGGAAGCTTGTGCGACCTGACCAGCGGAAGCGGAGACAAGGGAACGCCCATAGTGTTAGTGCAGGGATACTTCGACGATTATACGGCCGAATGGTAATACAATTTTGCAACAATGTTGCGTTTTTTTAGAAGATATCTATACTTGACATGGATGCATCCCTAATCGCATGGCTAGATCAACCCGGGCATCCTAATATATTCCGTGGGAGGTATTTCTATGTCGCAAAGAATCAGACAATTGCTTGCAATCGTGATCGGAGCAACCCTTATTCTGTCCTTTAATGCCGTCAATGCCGCTCCGGCCGCCCAAGAAGACATAGTAGCCGTTGCCTCGAGCATTCATGAGTGTATCAAGGAGTTGGCGTCCGAATTCGAATCCGCAAAGATAGGAAGGGCCCCTAAAATAGTTGCCGGCGCCTCGGGCAAGCTCGCGTCTCAAATAATGGCAGGGGCTCCTTTTGGCTTATATCTATCCGCGAGTCCGGAATGGACTGAAAAGCTTCGAAAAGAAGGCTTTTTGTTCGATGTATTTCCCATGGCTTTATCTTTCCTTGTGGCATGGTGGGCGAAGGACGAGCCTATTTCTACCGAAGCTTTCAAGGAAAAGGATGTCCGCTTATCCATCGCCGACACTAAAGCTGCGCCCTTCGGCAAAGCCGCTGCACATTATCTGCAATCTCAGGGCATTTACGATGAGCTGTTAGAGGAAAAAAGACTTGTGATAACGGGCAATGTCGAACAGGCTGCGCTGGCCGTCAAAAGCGGAGGAGCAGATATAGGAATGTTCTCCTTATCGATAGCAAAAAAGCTGAACAAAGGAAGATATACCGTGCTGCCCGTGGAACCGTTGCAAAACAGCGGTGGCCTGGTCAAGGAAAGATATTCGGAGAACCTCAAGGCCTTCTGGGAATACATAAGATCCGAAAGGGCCAACGAAACATGGATCAAATGGGGTTTTGAGCCAGTGCAAGGGAAATGATTCCGTCTCTTTTCGTAAGCTTAAAGGTATTAGCGGCCGACATTCCCCTGCTACTTTTTTTAGGAACGTCGATTGGCTGGATCTTGGCAAAAAAGAACTTCAGGGGGAAGAACTTGGTTTACAACCTCATTATATTGCCGATCGCTCTTCCTCCTTCCGTTGTAGGTTTATACCTTCTCATGGCGCTGGGACGTATCCCGTATCTGAAAGAGGCAAATATACTTTTTTCCTTTACCGCTGCCGTCATAGCTCCTCTTTTTCCCGCCCTTCCGATAATGATACAGGCCGCTAAATCGGGTTTCAGCGCTGTAGACGAAAAGCTGGAAGCGGCAGCCCGCACTCTTGGCGACAGCGAATTCAAGGTGTTTCGGAGGGTGACCTTCCCCCTGGCTAAACCTTACATCATCGGAGGACTTGCCTTATCCTCCATGAGAGCCCTTGGGGAATTCGGCGTAACCTTAATGATAGCGGGGAACATACCCGGCAGAACCCAGACTTTGCCGCTTTTCATATACAGCAGCGTAGAATCCATGAGTTTTTTTGAGGCAAATATTGCTGCCATCTTGCTGACGGCATTGGGAATTGCCAGCCTATTGATTGTAAAGAGGATGGGAGGTAAGGCGTGAAAGATTGTTTAGAGGCTACATTCTTCAAAAGATTAGGCAATTTTAGTCTTGACGTTTCACTCGGACTCAAAGAGGAGATAGGAGTGCTCTTCGGCCCCAGCGGTGCCGGAAAGAGTCAAACCCTGAAAATACTGGCAGGCATAGTAAAGCCCGACAAAGGGCGCATAAACCTCATGGATCGCCTTTTATACGACTCTTCCTCTTCCGTCTTTATAAGGGCGGCAAAGAGAAAGATCGGGTTGGTATTTCAGGAGCTTGCCCTATTTCCCCATCTGACGGTCTTGGAAAATGTCGCATATGGCCTAAAGGGGCCGAATAGGTGGCGCTTAGCAAAAAGTTGGCTAGACGCCATGAGGCTCGAAGGATTTTACGACAGAATGCCCGATCAACTATCCGGTGGACAGAGGCAACGCGTTGCGCTGGCAAGGGCCTTGGCGCCAAAACCTGATCTTTTGCTCTTAGATGAACCCTTCAGCGCCCTCGAAGGACCGTTGCGTCGGGCGTTGAGAAGAGAGCTGAAAAAGCTTTTCGAAAGGGTCAAAACTCCAATTCTATACGTGACCCACGACATCGAGGACGTCTGCTCTCTGGCTAATAGGGTCTTTATCATGCGCGACGGATCGATAATGGCCGACCTCGAGGCAAGCAAGCTCTGGGACCCTTTAAGTCAGGCTAACATTTGGCATTCCCTGGGATGGGGAACTTTAATACGAGGCGAAATAGCAATAAATGACGGCTATCACTGGTTCACATGGCAAAAGGGGAGGTTGAGGCTCTCGCCCTCTAAAGAGTTGACCGCAGGTAAGGCGACGGTTTTCATCCCTCCCGACCAGATAAAACTCATTTATCCCAATCTTCCCGTGGATCATGAACTGCAACCTAACACACAGGAGGGAACGATAGTGGAGAAAATGGAGTTAAACGGATCCGTCAGACTCTATATCTTCGGAGCCGATGTAGAGTGGCATGCGGAGTACTCTAAAGATTCATACCTAACCCTAAACCTGCGGGAGGGGCATCCCATATTTTTCAGCATCAAACCGTCGAGCATAACGGTATTGACGGATGAGGAGGGTTGTTCTGCGAACTGATCGATAGCCCCTCGTGAAGTGCCTTAAGATACATGGCCCTTCTCAAATGCAAAGTTTGTGATAGAATGAAAACACAAGTCCCGGGGGAGTCGGGTAACCGACTGAGAGGAAGCTTTTGACAGCTTCGACCCTTAGAACCTGATCCGGGTCATGCCGGCGGAGGGAAGGTAAAAAATTTTGCAATATCAATTTAAAGTGCAGCCTTTCCCTGCATGCCGACTGATCCTAAAAGAGGAGGTCGGCAATTTTTGTTGAAGGTTTGCGGTATCACAAAGATCTATCCTAACCTGACGGTGTTCAGGAATATAAATTTTTCCACCGAACGCGGAAGCTTTGTCGTCTTTCTTGGCCCCTCGGGGTGCGGTAAAAGCACTCTATTCAGAGTCATAGCCGGGATAGAAGGAAGAGACAGCGGCCATATCGAATGGAAGGGCGAGAAGGTTAGCGATCTGAAGGACGAAGCCGCTATGATGCTGCAAAAGGACCTGCTTTTGCCTTGGTCCACCCTTTTGGATAACGTCTTGATCCCTGCAAAAGTCCTGGGCAAAGACCTTCAAAGGGAACGCAATAAGGCCATCGGCCTCCTGTCCCGTTTCGGCCTGTCGGGATTTGAAGATTACTTTCCCTATCAAGTCTCGGGAGGAATGCGCCAAAGGGCGGCACTGGTGAGAACTCTTCTCTTCGACAGAGAAATACTGCTCCTCGATGAGCCTCTATCTGCCCTGGATGCCCTCACCAGGAGGTTGCTGCAGAAAGAAATCCTTCGCATCCAGCTAGAGTTTGAAAAGACCGTCCTGATGATTACTCACGACATCAAAGAGGCCCTCCTCCTCGCCGACAGGATATTTTTGCTGTCTCATCTGCCCACAGGAATCATCAAAGAAATAGACATGAGAGATATGCCTAAACCCAGGCAAAGCCTGGGGCCAAAGTTGGCCGCTATGGAAGAGGAAATATTCTCCATACTGAGAGGTGAGCTGGTAGATGCATAGGAAGGCTCCCTTTCTTTTGATGACCTCCATCTTGGTCATATGGGAACTTGTGGTACGCCTTCTCGACGTACCCAAATTCATACTTCCCCCTCCCACAATCGTCCTACAGACAACTTTATTGCAGACTCCTCTTTTAGCCGGCCATGCCCTCGTAACAGCCCTGGAGATTGGCCTGGGCTTATGTTTAAGCCTTGCCATCTCACTGCCGCTTTCGATAATCATGTTCAAACATCCCTCCATAGATGCCGCCTTAACGCCATTCCTGGTCGCCTCTCAGGCGATCCCCGTGTTTGCCGTGGCACCTCTTTTGGTCGTTTGGTTCGGTTATGGTCTTTTGAGCAAAATAGTCATGGCAACGATAGTGATCTTTTTCCCCCTTACGGTCTCCACATATTCTGGCTTTAAACAGGTCGATTCCGATCTGGAGATCATCTTCGACCTCCTCGATGCCCCCTTCCGAAAAAAGATGAGGCTTCTCTACTGGCCCGCTGCTCTGCCGTCCTTTTTTTCAGGACTTAAGGTTGCAGTGGCAGTGGCCACCATCGGAGCGGTTCTGGGAGAATGGGTGGGAGCTCAAAGGGGGTTAGGATATTTGATGATTCAAATGAACGCAAGGTTGCGGACCGATATGCTTTTCGCCGCACTGGTTTGGCTAAGTTTAATGGGCATGGGGCTTTGGCTGTTGGTCAGCAGATTGGAGAAACGCTTTCTCTTCTGGCTCAACAACAAGGAATGACTGATTCGAGACATAAGCTCCATTGGGTAACTGTAAATACATAATTATTCATGAATAGGAGGTTGTAAAAATGAAACGGATGTGTTTGACATTTTTGTTGATCCTGGCTCTTGCGGTCCCGGCGATGGGAAAGGAAATTACCCTGATCCTGGACTGGTTTCCCAACGTGGACCACATTCCGCTATATGTCGCACAACAGAAAGGATATTTCGACGAAGAGGGCTTAGAGGTAAAGATAATACCCCCATCCGAAAGCGCCGATGCTCTCAAGCTTGCAGCAGCAGGCAGAGCGGAATTGGGCATAAGCTACGAACCGCAGGCATTGGTAGCTGCATCGGAGGGAATACCCCTGCTTGTCGTGGGCAGACTTATTGGCCATCCTCTTTCCACAGTATTGTATATCGAAGGACGCGGCATCAATAAACCGCAGGATTTGAATGGCAAACCCATGGGATATACTGTTGCCGGAATGGAGGACGTGTTGGCTAAGGCATTTTGCGAGCTCAACGAAGTGACAGATTACGACCTGGTGCACGTAGAATTTGCTATTGTGCCTTCCCTCGTATCGGGAAGAGTTGACTCAGTCATGGGCGGCTTTAGAAACTACGAAGTGGTGGAACTGGAATTAAAAGGCTACAAACCCGGTTATTTTGCCCTGGAAGAACACGGCTTTCCCGATTATGACGAATTGGTCGTCGTTGCCAACCCCACTTTCGCAAAGAAAAATCCGGAAGCTATAAGATCCATCAGAAAAGCCCTTTCAAGAGCAACTGAATACACCTTAAAAAATCCGAAGGAGGCACTTGCGGTATACTTGAAGGCCGTCCCGGAATCCGATGAGAAGCTCGAAAAGCTGGCCTTCGAGAAGACACTGCCCTTCTATGCTGAAAGCCAAATTTTGGATGCAGAACGCTGGAGGACCTTTGCCGACTTTGCGCATAAAGTCGGCCTCATCGAGCGCCCCGTAGATGTGGAGCCTCTCCTGTGGAAGGATTAAAGATTCTGGAGAAGAAAGCAGGAATGTAAAATGACAAAGACCGCGCTAAGAAATCTAATTTTAGCGGCCTTGTTCGCCGCAATGGCCGTTCTCCTTTCGGGATTGAGCATTCCCGTCGGTCCGACACGCTGTTTCCCCTTTCAGCATGCCATAAATGCCATAGCGGGAGTGCTTCTCGGCCCCTGGTGGGCAGGAGGCGCAGCGTTGACTACGAGCATAATACGAAACGCTTTGGGTACGGGGACCCTTTTTGCCTTTCCTGGGAGCATACCCGGCGCTTTGGTAGTTGGCATAACGGCAAAGGTCTTCAAGGACAAGAAACTGTACGCAGCTTTAACAGAGCCCGTCGGTACCGGCATCATCGGAGCGATTTTAAGCGTCTACATCTTAGCCCCATCGATCGGCAAAGAAGCTACTTTATGGTTAGTGATGCCGGCTTTTCTCTTAAGCAGCGTTCCGGGTTCACTGTTGGGCTTCGCTCTCCTCGTCGCTTTGGACAGGACGAGATGGTTTCAAAAAAACATTGGCAAAACGCTTACGTAATGCTAACCTTCTCTATATACGAGAACGCAGAGGTGGTAATCTTTGGAATTCATCGACGTCATAAAGATGGGCGGTCCCAGCATGTACGCCATCCTGGCAGTCTCTATCGTCGGGCTTGCCGTGGTATTGGAGCGGATTTGGTTTTACGCCAAGTCTTGGACGAACCCGGAATTATTGGAACGCAAATTGGGGGAACTTCTGTACAAGGGAGATGCCGAGGCAGCTGCTTCTTTGGTACGCGAAAAGGAGAGCTCCTTGCACCGTCTTTTTAGGGCAGCTATAGATCACTGGCTGGCGCCGCCAGAGGCATTGAAGATGTTGCTGGAACAAGAGGTTCGCCATGAGCTTTACAGATGGGAAAAGGGATTAACCCTTCTTTCCACGGTGGCCAGAGTAACGCCTTTATTGGGGCTTTTAGGCACCGTGCTGGGAATTGTCGACGTCTTCCGCTCCGTCGCCGAATCGGAGGGCCCCACCAATATGGCCCTGCTTGCCTCAGGCATATGGGAAGCCCTGCTGACAACCGTCGCGGGCCTTGCGGTAGCGATACCTGCCGTCTTGTGCTATTCCTGGTTTTCCTCCAAAATCGATGCTCTCGAGGAGTCCCTTTGGAGGGGATCCGATTTCATTTTGCGGGAAAAGATGTTAAGAGGAAGGACAGAACATGATTGACGTCAAAAAAATTTCGTTTTTTTTGTTCTTCCTGTGTATCTTATCAATACAGACATTGACTCCTCATGCAGAGGCTGACGCAAAGGAGGGCTACAAAAGGATAGTCTCTCTCTCTCCCAGTATAACGGAGTCGCTTTATGCACTGGATTATTTCGATCGCGTGGTAGGGGTTACGGATTACGACACCTATCCCCCGGAGGTATCGTCCGTAAACAGCGTCGGAGGCAGCGTCGACCCTTCCCTCGAGAAGATCCTCTACCTCAAGCCGGACCTGGTCATAGGAGAGAGGAATTTTCACCACGATTTGCTGGAACACATTGAAAGCTTTGGAATAGATACCTTGGAACTCACACTACACCACAGACTGGATGACGTAAAAGAGGCATTTTTCGAGATAGCAAAAAAGGTAGGGAGAACCGATAGGGCCGAAGAAGTGTGGAAGGACATCGAAAGGGGATTAACGGACAAAAGACGCCATACGACAAATAAATCGCAAAAAGAGGCATCGATGTTGGTGGTCGTATGGCACGATCCTCTTATTGTCGCCGGCGGGTGGAGCTACATAGGAGACATCATGAAAGCTATAGGCATAAAAAATGCTGCCGAAAGCAAAGAATATTCCTTCCCCGCCATAAGCAGGGAGGAGCTTCTTTCCTACGATCCCGATGTTATATTTCTGGTCAGATCAAAAATAGGAATGTCCACGACTGTTGAAGACTTCATAAAAACGATAGAGGGCCTCCCGATAAAGGCAAAGGAAGGGGGCGTTGTCTCCCTGGAAGCCGAGGTCCTCCTTCATCCTGGACCCAGAGTGCTTGAAAGCGCGGACATTCTTTTAAAAGCCCTGAAGCTGGGCCTCCGGGAGGGAGAGCTTAAATGAGATCGAAAAGGAGATCTTCCCCGGAAATAGAACTGACGCCTTTGGTGGACGTGGTGTTCCAATTGATAATTTTTTTCGTCCTGACGGCAGCCTTCGTCCAGGGAAGCATTACTGTATCGTTACCTGAGGGTACTGGTCAGCCGGTGTCTCAGACGCCTCTCGTTATAAACGTCGATCAAAATGGAGAAATCTTTGTCAACGACGAAAAGGCAGAAATCCCGGAAGCGGTAGACCTTGCAAGAGAAGTGGTAAGCAAAGGCAGGCCGATCCTCCTTGCAGGGGACAAAAGGACGCCCTACGAAGCCATTGTCCGTGTATTGAACGCCCTTAAAGAAGGAGGAATCGACGAAATATCCCTTGCGGTGGGAGGAGGCGACAAGGGGACCCCATGATGGGCAATATCGGGAAATGGATAGGACCATTGACCTTAAGTTTTTTAATTCATTTGGCACTTTTCTGGCACCTGGAAATCCCAAAGCCTCAAGCTCTGCCACAAAGGACGGATAGTGTCATTGCCATCAGGCTTGCAAATACGAACGAGGCCGAAAAGACCTCAAGGATTGCAGAGGATAAAGATCCTGGCCCAACAAAACCTTCCTTGCCTGACAAGCCCGCAGAGACGAAGGACTACAAGGCAAAGGAAGACAAAGCAAAGGAAGACAAAGGGACTACAAAGCTAACAAAGAAACCTGCGTCCAAGAAGCCTTTGGCTGAAAAAGAAAAGAAGGCTCCGGCAAAGGAACGTTCTCCAGAGAATATCGACGTAAAGGCCGCAGACTCGACTGCATCGCCTGCAGAGGTGGCAAAGCCCCTCCCAAGGGAAAGTGACGGCAGCAATTCTCAACCTTCGCCACTTCAAGAAGACCTTAAAGGCCAACCCGAAATCCCTTCAACTTTTTCCGACAATCCCCAACAACCTATTGCAGTGGCCAGCGAACTTGACATCCTTCGAAGCGTCAAACCCATCTATCCTCTTATATCCAGAAGACGAGGGGAAGAGGGAACTGTCATCGTATATGTGCGACTTTCTTCCGACGGCAAGGTAAAGGAAGCCAGGATACATCGTTCCAGCGGTTTTGATTTGCTCGATGAAAGCGCCCTAAAGGCCGTCAAGCAGTGGATATTTAAATCTTCGGAAGAAAAAGAGGTTCTAGTGCCGGTCGTCTTCAAGTTAAATCCCTAAGTACCAGACAAATCGATCGAACTGTTCCTCATTCATAGATTATTAAAATAGTTTTTATTTTAAATCAATAACCGCTAGTTTTTTCGATAAAAAGAAATTTTTATCGAAATGTAACAGCAAGATCAGGCAACATGCAGTATAATTAAAACAATCCATAAAATCCACTTCAATAGAGGGAGGGTGATCTTATGTCAGAGGGAGAAAAAAAGAGGGGCTTTATGGGTTGGTACTTTGGATCGAATTTGCTCATTCGAATATTGCTGGGACTCATATTAGGTATAGCGGCAGGATTGCTTCTTAAGGACAAGATACTTTGGGTGCAACCCTTCGGGGATTTATTCATTAGACTCCTTAAAATGATAGTCGTTCCAGTAATACTCTTTAGCCTTATCGTCGGAACGGCGAGCATAAGCCCCTATCGCCTGGGCAGGGTAGGAATAAAAATAATCATCTATTATTTGATAACCACAGTCTTTGCCGTTGCCATAGGCTTGATCTTCGCCAACTTGTTTAAACCGGGTCTGGGGTTAGATTTGGCGGGCGCCGAAGCGGGAGGATTTGAACTGAAAAGACCTTCCCTGGTGAATACTTTCTTGAACATAGTGCCGACAAATCCCGTCGAGGCCTTGTCCAAGGGAGATGTGTTGCCCATAATCTTCTTCGCCCTGCTTTTTGGAATAGGCCTTTCCCTGTTACGGGAAAGCGAAAAGGAAGAGCTCAGAACATCGGCTAACATCGTATATAATTTCGCCAACGGAGCTGCAGAGGTAATGTACAAGATCGTAAGGGGGATAATGGAATACGCTCCCATTGGCGTGTTTGCTTTAGTAGCTGTAGTCCTGGCGAAGGAGGGCCCGAGGGTCATAGGACCCTTAGCGACGGCAGTGGGCGCGGAATATCTAGCTATTGTAGTCCACGTAGCGGTAGTTTACGGGCTAATACTCCGGTTTTTTGGATTGCGCCTCAGCAAGTTTCTGGCTCACGCAAAGGAAGCCATTATAACAGCCTTTGTAACGAGAAGCAGTAGCGGAACATTGCCGGTATCCATGGCCTGCGCTGAAAATATGGGCATATCCAAAGGCACCTACTCCTTTACGCTCCCCCTTGGAGCCACCATCAATATGGACGGTACGTCTATTTATCAGGGAGTTTGCGCTCTCTTTATAGCTTTTGCCGTTGGTCATCAATTGCCCCTTTCGGATCAGTTGATAGTAATAGTAACAGCCCTGCTTGCCTCCATAGGCACAGCCGGAGTGCCGGGTGCAGGTGCTATTATGCTGCTTTTGGTGTTAAATTCCGTAGGTTTGCCCGTAGAACCCGGAACGCCCGTAGCTGCTGCTTACGCAATGATATTGGGTGTTGACGCCATATTTGACATGGGAAGGACCTGTATTAACGTAACGGGAGACCTCGTTGGAACGAGCGTCGTCGCAAAAAGCGAAGGTGACCTGGATATATCTAAATGGTCTTAAGCTCAACAAATAATAAGAGGGAGAAAAGAATCTCCCTCTTATTTGTTTATTTATCGATGGTCCGTAACTTCGTCTCCCTTCAAAGAAAGCCACTTACCCCAATCGATCCCTACAGGACCGCTGCAGACGTATATCAGCATGTAAGCCAAAGGAGACTTTTCCTTCAGCAATATCGAAAGGCTTATAAAACAACTAAGCAAAAACAGGAGCCTGAAAACATTTATGTTATCCCTGCTCAACTGCTTCAAGCTTGAGTAGGATATGTTCGAGATCATCAGGGCCCCGGTCCCCGTTGCTATTATTGCAGCCCCGAGGGAGGGCAAGATCACGCCCGAAATAACGAAGGAGGTCAAAAACAAACCCGCAGCAGGGATTGGAAGCCCCTGAAAACTTCCGCTTGTATGTACCACATTAAATCTGGCTAACCGCAGTGCCCCGCACAATACGAAAAAGGCAGTTCCAAGGGCGCCCAGGATACCGCTTGACGGGTATAAATATGAGACATAAAAAATCAGGCCGGGCACAACTCCGAAGCTGACCACATCGGCCAAGCTGTCAAATTCCATCCCAAACGCGCTGTCTCCTCCCAACGACCTTGCCACCTTTCCGTCCATCAAATCGAAAAATGCGGCCATGAGGATCAACCAGGCGGCCGGCATCAGGTGATCATGAAACACCAAAATCAATGACATGATGCCACATAAAATATTTCCGCTCGTGATCATGTTGGGAAACAATTTGCGCAGAGAGATGGGTTTTTTTAACATTCTCTTTCTATGAACTTTTCTGTTCAACGATATCACTCCCTTCATCCTCTAAAACCATGCCTATAACGCTGCTTCCGGCCTTGACCCTATCGCCAATCTTTACGATTGGCTTTACGCAAGGCGGAAGATAAACATCGACTTTTGAACCAAATTTTATCATGCCATAGGCTTGTCCCTTGGCCATGAATTGATCCACCTTCACTCTACACGCTATTCTCCTTGCCAGCAAGCCTGCAATCTGCACAAGCAAAACATTACCATGTTTTGTCTCGAGACCGGTATATAACCTTTCGTTGATCTCCGAGGACTTGGGAGCAAAGGCCACCAAATGTTTACCCTTCCGATACTTCAAAAAGGATATCTTCCCTTCATAGGGAATGCGATTCACGTGCACGTCGGCCACCGTCATGAATATGCCTATCTTGATAGAATTACCGACGAAGGGAATGTCAGTGCTTTCAACCTCTACGACCTTCCCATCCGCTGGACTTACAAAGGCTAAGGGGTCACTTGGAACTTCGACATGGGGCTCCCTGTAAAACCACGCCAAAAATAACGCACACAACCCCATGAAACCTCCCAAGACAGGAGATATAAGCCAAGCGCCGCAGGCCATAAAAACAGCTGCTGCGATCGGGACTACCCCCTCTGAAGCTATCTTCATGCTAGACTTCCTCCATAGCATCGTCTCGAACTATCGTAATATCTGCCACGCTATCACCTTGGTCAAGCCTTACCAAAATACTTCCCGTCGCCGTTCGGGAAAGCACGGGAACATTCTTAACCGCTATCCGCGTCACACGCCCTTTGCTGGTAACTATCATGACCTCATCATCTTCAGTCACGCTCCAGGCGCCTACAAGCGATCCCGTGCGGTTCGACAGCCGCATAGCTCTCACCCCCGAGCCACCTCGGTGATGCAGAGGAAATTCGTCGAAGGAAGTGCGCTTGCCAACGCCCTTTTCGCTAATAAACAATATCGCCATTCCCTCCTGCAGGGGTTCGCATCCAACCAATACATCGCTTTCCGACAGCCGTATGGCGCGCACGCCCCTGGCCTGTCGGCCCATTGGACGAAATTCCTGCTCGCTCGTCCTCAGTGCCTGGCCCTGGGCAGAAACGAACAAAAGCTCGTCTTCGCCGGATGTAAACCGTACCCTGGCTATAAAATCTCCGTCGTCCAAGGTAATGACCCGCCGGCCGGCACGGGTCAGGTTGGCCAATTCCCTAACATCGAGCCTCTTGGCAATTCCCCTCTCGGTCGCAAAGAATACGAACCTGGCTCCGTGCATCGTATCCTCTTTTATTGCCACAACGCGCTCATTTTCCTCCAGGGTAAAAAAGGAGCTCACATGTTTGCCTTTCCCGTTTTTCGGTTCGGGGAGCAAATATCCCTTTATGGCAAAGACGCGCCCCTTGCTCGTGAAAAGGAATATGTCATGATGAGTTGTAGTAGCAGCGAACATCTCCACTTCATCATCTTTTTGTTTTAACCCTTTGATGCCTTTGCCGCCCCGTCCCTGCAGATGATAGTCTCCTAAAGAGGCGCGCCTTAAATAACCGTCCTTGCTCAAAACTACGACTATATCCTCCTCAGGTATCAGTTCGTCGTCTGCCACTTCGACTAATTCGTCTACAATTTCGGTCTTCCTGATATCGCCGTATTGTCTCTTAAGCTCCGTCAGCTCCTCTTTGACTACAGAATCCAACACACTGGGATTTTCAAGGATAGAGTGGTACATCTCTATATCCTTAAGAAGATGTCTCAACTCTTCTTCCAATTTGCTCCGTTCCAGGTTGGTAAGACGCTGCAATCTCATGTCGAGTATTGCCTGTGCCTGTAATTCCGTGAAGCCAAAATTATCCATGAGCCCTACCCTTGCTTCCTGAGCATCCTTGGATCTTTTGATAAGAGCAATAATCTCGTCTATCATATCCAGGGCCTTTACCAGTCCCTCCACTATATGGGCCCTTTCCTCCGCCTTCCTGAGGCGATAATTTGTTCTGCGACGAACGACATCTCTCCTGTGATCCAGAAATATTTTGAGAAGTTCTATTAATCCGAGCTCCCTCGGCACCCCGTCCACAAGGGCCAGGTTAATGACGCCAAAGGTGGTTTGAAGAGGCGTTCTGCTGTAAAGCTGCTTCAAAACCAAATGGGGATCTGCATCTCTTTGAAGTTCTATGACGACCCTTATTCCGTCTCTGTCCGATTCGTCTCTTAGGTCAGCTATACCGGTCAGATAGCCCTCCTGTACGCCCCTTGCTATTATTTCGATTAGCGTGACTTTGTTGACCATATATGGGATCTCTGTCACTATCAGGCTCGTCTTTCCGCGCTTCATCTGCTCGATGGAGACTCTTCCGCGCAAGACGATCTTGCCCCTTCCCGTCCTGTAAGCGTTTATGATGCCTTCCCTTCCGGTTATCGTTCCTCCCGTCGGGAAATCAGGCCCCGGCATGACTTCAATTATGTCTCCGAGCTCGACATCCTCTCCTCTGTCTATCAAAAGGCAGAGGGCATCCACCACTTCCGATAAATTATGGGGAGGGATGTTTGTAGCCATGCCTACGGCAATTCCCGAGCTGCCATTGACCAGAAGATTTGGAAGCAGCGACGGCAAGACGAGCGGTTCCTGCAAGGTTTCGTCGAAGTTCGGGCCCCAGTCTACCGTGTCTTCGTTTATGTCTCTCAGCATCTCTTCTCCCAGTGGAGAAAGCCTGGCTTCAGTATAACGCATAGCCGCGGGGGGATCGCCATCTATCGAACCGAAGTTGCCCTGTCCGTCCACCAGTGGATAGCGCATGGAAAAATCTTGGGCCATTCTGACCATGGCATCGTATATGGCCGCGTCTCCATGGGGATGATATTTTCCCATGGTCTCTCCGACGATCCTGGCCGATTTTCTGTAGGGTTGGTTTGACCTCAAGCCCAGTTCCATCATCGCGTAAAGTATCCTTCGCTGCACGGGTTTCAGGCCATCCTTCGCATCGGGCAAAGCCCTGCCCACGATTACGCTCATGGCATAATCGAGATAACTCAGCTTTATTTCTTCTTCTATCGGTAATCTAAGCACTTTACCTATATTGCTGCTTTCTGCCATTTCGATACCTCCAACGAAAAGATGAGACTGTCAACAACAAAGAAGCGACGGCGTAGCTAAAAGTCCGTCGCTTATGAATCATATTTTAACATATTTTTACCTTTTTTACCTCGAGGAATGGTATTTTACCATTTGTTGTGATGAACCCTCTGGTTGTCGTAACCGCTATGGGGTTCCTTGCTTTCTGCAGGATATCCTATGGCAGCTATGCCTAACACGTTGATATGTTGAGGTATCCCCAAAACCTTCCTTATAGCTTCGGGACGACCAGGGGAGTTATTGACGCCAAGCCACACCGATCCAAGCCCCAATGCCTGAGATGCCAGCAGGATGTTTTGCATAGCAGCTGAACAATCCTCCTCCCAATACCGTTTTGCAAAATCGCTGATGGAAGGATCGCCACAGACGACGACGGCAAATCCCGCTTCATGAAGCATCTTTCCGTAAGGATGAGCCTCAGCCAATGCATCGAGCAACGATCTTTCGTCCACGACGACAAAATGCCAGGGCCTCGTACCTCCCGCCGTAGGGGCTGCCTGTGCGCATTCCAAAATTATCTCCAATTTTTCCGGTTCAACCTTTCTATCCTTTTGAAACTTCCTTATGCTCCTTCTGTCCAATATTACCTTTATAGCGCGATCCTCTCGCAAAGACATCGTAAACACCTCCTGAACAAAATTTTGTCGATCCTCGAATGAGCTACAACAGATGATAATTATACTGCACTTTTTTTAAGAATCAACTTTCAAGGCAAAGCAACAGTCTCAGTATCTAATTGCATTGGCCTTTTCCGATATCGCCTCGAAACAAGATCGCAGAAAAGGCGCAAATTCCGGAAGCAAAGGAACGGTATCGCCTTTCAAGTTAGAGGCGGCAACCCTTTTGTCTCGAGGAAAAAATGCTGCGGCTTCTACCCCTATGGACTCAAGTGATGCCTTGACGTTTTCAATTACATCATCATCGGCCATATTGACAACCGCCACCATCGGACGATCCACTTCCTTTGCCAAATCGCTCATAAACTTGACCATTTCCAATGATTCGTGGGAGGGCTCAAGAACTACAAGAAAAATATCGGCGCTTCGCCAGATGCCGCGCCCAATATGCTCTATGCCTGCCTCGCAGTCCACCAAAATCCACCATCCGGGAGCATGCAGCCTCGCAAGAAACCCCTTCTCCAGCGCTCCCATGGGACAGGCGCATCCCTCGTCGGGTTGGCGAATTTTGCCTATGGCCAAAAAGGCATAATCGTCCCTCCTGCTAACGCAGGTTCGCGGCAAATCGTCAACGTGGATCTTGGCATCCTCGTCGAACCCACCCTTTTTGTTGTCGAAGACGACTTTTTTTACGGCAACCCTTCCTCCCAGATCGTCCATCAACGTGCTCTTGGGGGCACTGAGCCCAAGCATCCTATAGAGGCTGCGGTTGCTTTCGTCGGCATCTATTACCAACACTCGCATCCCTTCCGAGGCCAAAAATTTGGCAAACATTGCGGTTATCGTGCTCTTCCCGCTCCCACCGCGACCGCATATAAAAACCTTCGTCATGATTGAAGTGACACCCCCGTTTCTCTTTTATCTCCGGGCTCGATCAAATTTTCTTTAAATTTCGGCCATGGGCGGAACTTCACTGAATATCTTCTTCTCTAATTCCCTGCCCTTCGGCGTTGCCGCCAACCCTCCCTTAGAAGTCTCCTTTAAGCTTTCCGGCAAAGCCCTCCCAACTCTCCGCATTGCATCGATGACCTCGTCGGGGGGGATTACGGACCTGATCCCGGCCAAGGCCATGTCGGCACAAAGCGATGCCAGGGAAACCAAAGTGCCGTTTCTTTTTATACAAGGCACCTCCACCAACCCCGCCACGGGATCGCACACCAAACCCATCAAGGATTTAATCGTCAAAACTGCAGCATGAGCCGAGGCCTCAGGACTTCCTCCCTCAAGATAAACCAAAGCTGCCGATCCCATGGCTGCAGCAGCGCCGCACTCTGCCTGACAGCCGCCCTCCGCCCCTGCCAGGGTGGCTCTCTTCTGAATGACCTCGCCAACACCGCCTGCAACGATCAGGGCTTTTATCAGCATATCTCTGGAAGGCCCATACAAATCTCGATAGGCAAATAACAAGCCTGGCAATATACCGCAGCTTCCGGCAGTAGGAGCAGCCACTATGCGCCCCATATTCGCGTTGTACTGAGACACGGAAAGCGCTATGCGAGAGGCCTTGGCTATGAATTTGCCTGAAAGGGGAACATCCCTTTGAGCAATGTACCGTTCGAACCTGCGTGCCTCATCTTCCATCATACGTCCTTTGAAATCCGCATTTATCGCTGAATTTACCGATTGTTCCATAGCATCGAGCATGTGCGACATATTTGTGTATATGAGATCCTCGCTCTTTCCGCTTTCACGACTTTCCAGTTCCACTACGGCTTCGTGGAATTCAAGGTCGACTTCACAAAGTTTCAGTATCTCTTCGAAAGACCTCATCTGACATCACTCTCCGGAGAGGGGATAAAGATCACGCGCATCAAGGCCGAATGGGAATTTAAGATCTCATCTTTCGTGTTCTCTTTCAATTCGCCGTCAATTTCTATTACCATTGCAGCCTTGCCTCCGCGCCCCTGTCGATGCAACCGCATTGTAGCTATATTAAGGCCCTTTTCTGCCATTACGCCTGCAACGGCAGCAACTACTCCCGGCTGATCTCTATGAAAGGTTATTATAGCAGCCAAATCTCCACTTAAGGAGATGGAAAAGCCATCTATCTCCTGAAGCTCTATCACGCCACCGCCCAGGGAAGCTCCCACCAATTCCATTGCCCTGTCTTCTTTATATATGACGAACCTTACAGAATTGGGATGGGCTCCATCGATGGATTCGGCAAAAAAGCGATATTCCAATCCCCTCTGTCGGGCGATCTCAAGGGCATCTCTTATCCTTTCGTCATCGGGCATAAATCCGAGAAGCCCGCCGATCAGCGCTTTATCAGTGCCGTGTCCCCAATATGTGGAGGCAAAACTGCCTCTTAAAAATATGTCGACTTTATTGACCTCTTCGTTCCATGCTCTTCTGGCAAGCCTGCCCAGCTTGGCCGCACCCGCCGTATGGCTCGAAGAAGGCCCAACCATTACAGGTCCTATTATGTCCAACAACGCCATATTTTTCACCTTCCGCTTAAATACTGTTCAACCCCTATTCCGTATTGTGAATTTTATCATAAAAATTAAAGAGCTAAAACCCTACCGGACCAACAACTACATCGAAGGCAAAGGACCGCACCAGGGCGGTCCTTTGCTAAACTTCAATATTTCCTGCCGTTAGGGAAAAATTCCATTCAAAGATCCATTAAAAGAGATGTTCAAAGGTCAGATATACCCTTCTTTCTGGGCCGATGTATCCTGAAGTGTCAATAATGTACTCTTCATCGAATATGTTGTAAGCAGCCAGAGTTATTTTATAGTTTTCCATATCGTAAGCCAAAATAGCATCGACAGTAACGAAATCATCATCGGCTCTATCATCGCCACTAAGATTGTCTTTCTCGCGTTTTCCGTAATAGTGGGCGCTCAAGCTGCCAAACCAGGGGCCGTTGTCGTAATTAAGCTCGCTGTAAAGCTCCAATTGAGGAGTGCCACCCTTCCTCCAAGGGTCACTTGAAGTTTGTTTTTCTTCCGCCTTTTGCCAGGTCATTCCATTAATCCAACTTAGGTTAGTGGTGAATGGTTTTTCGAGTTGCCCTTCGATGCCCCAGGAACGAAATTCTGCTAGGTTATTGTATCTTCCCCTGAAATTTTCAGAATCAATCGTTTCCCATTTAATTTTGTCGTCCATCTCCAGATAAAATAAGTTTATATTCCACTTGCTGACTGGGTCTTTAATCCCAAAATCGTAAGCCCAGCCTTTTTCTGGTAATAAATTAGGATTTGGATCGTGCCAAGAAGATTTTGAATATAACTGGTACAAACTTGGCATCGCAAAGGACCTGCCCGCGGTTAAATACCATAACTTTCCACTAGCATCCTGGCGATAAAATGAGATCTTGGGTGCGAACTCAGACTCGTCTTTACCGTTGTCGACATCCCAATTCTCATATCTCAAACCTATATCCATAAATGTGTCGCCCAACAAAAACGAAAATTGAACGAAGGGAGCAATGTTGTGCCGTTCGGCCTTGAAAGAATTATCGTAAATTACTAAATCATCAACCGACAGATCTTCAAAGCGATAGGCAACTCCCCAGGCAAGCGGGATATCTCCCATTGAAGTCCTTTGAGTAAACTCTAATCCCCAAATATCTCCGTCATAATTATTACTATCATCACTTCCTTTATACTTTCTGTCAATTAAATGAGCATAAGCTATTACTTCATTTTTTAGATCGGCATATTTCAGATAAAATCTTTTATAATCATCTTCATATCTATCAACTGCATCTTTATAAGGTTCCCATTTTGAATCGTATGAGCCGAAATCGGCGCCAAAACGCCAGTTCCCCCAAGAAAGTGCAATGCTCGCCGAATCTTCGTCATAGTCAAGCGCTTTATAAACTTCATCATTATAATACCTGATGGGCACTTCGCCTTCTTCTCTGTGATTGTAGCGAATCCCGACATCAAAGACGTCGCCTTTAATCCCTGCCGAGACGGAATACCTGCGCCAGTCGTTGCTGCCGCCTTCGGCTATGATTGACGTCTTGTACTTATCAGGCGTCTTGGTGATGATGTTAATTACACCCGCTGCAGCCATTGAACCGTAAAGTGCAGATCCGGCACCTTTTATAACTTCGACCCGTTCGACCGATTCCAAGGGGATGGACCTTAAGTCAACATTGAACATATCTGCTCCATAGCTTGCGTTGTAATATGGAACACCATCGACCAGTATTAATACTTCCGTTGCAACGCCCCTCATCCTCAACGAATCATCTTGTGCCCACGAATTTTTCCTTAAAGTGGATATGCCTGGGATCTTATCCAATACCTCGCTTAAAGTCTTAGCTCTGCTTCTTTCGATCTCCTCTGCTGTGATCACATATGTTGCCTGCGGAACCTCATCTAGCGACTCTGCCAACCTGCTTCCCGTGACAAGCTCCGGGGCAACCGTCACGGGGCCTTCCTGAGCCAAAACCTCCCCGCCTAAAAAAGACCACAGATAAAGAAAGCTTAAAAACATGATGACCTTTGAAAAACTCAATAACAACTTCATAGATCTACCCTCCAATCAACATATTAGTAATATAAAGCAAAAGGGGCAACCTGCCACGTAAGACAGGTTACCCCTTTTCCCTGCCAGATCACGCCACCGCATGATGCAAGCATCTCATCGTCTTCGGCCGGTCTTCTGGCTTCCCCTCATCCTACTATCGCGCCTTCCCACCAAAAGGCAGTGGCAATATGCGATTTCGTCAGGGTTACAGCGGCGGGGCCGCACCGGATTTTCACCGGTTTCCCGTCACCGAAACGATCGTGTTGTTCTTTTTTTCGTCTGCTATCTTACCCCTTGCCCCTATAAAAATCAACAGGGGTCCGGTTTTCGTTGCTGGTGCAGGCAAACAACATATTTCCGATTATATGTAGCTTATATATAGCCTCTCTCCTTCAAGAAGCTCCTGGCCACCTCGGCAACGTCCCTGCCCTCACCGTCTACCATGTAATTCAACTGCTGCATGTCCTCGTCGGTTATCGAATTGGCAAGCCTGTTAAGGACATCTCCTATCTGCGGATATCGATTTAAAACCTCTCCGTTGACAAGGGGCGCAGCAAAATAGGGCGGAAAGAATTTTTTGTCATCTTTCAATATCTTTAGCTTATGGGCCACAAGCAACCCATCGGTAGCAAAGGCGCTTATGACCTGAACCAGATCGTTGTCTATTGCCGAGTACATGAGACCCGGGTCCATGGCCTTTACTTCTTTGAAGGAATATCCGTAGGCCTTTATAAATCCCGGGTATCCGTCGGGGCGTTCGGCGAACTCCATGGTACACCCGAATACGAGCTCATCGGCCAATTTGCCGAGGTCGGAGAAAGTTTCAATGCCATTTTCCTTGGCGAACTCCTCCTTCACTGCCAAGGTATAGGTATTGTTGAATCCCCACGGTTCCAGCCATATCAAGTTCCATCTGTCCTCAAATTCTTTCTTTACGATTTCATACACTTCCTGAGGATCAGTCTTCGATTCCATCTGGAGTATATTGACCAATCCGGTCCCCGTGTATTCCACGTAAATATCTATACCGTTATTAGCGCTACCCCTCTTCAAGGCCTCAAAACAGACGTTGGTTCCCCCTAAATGCAGCTTTCTTTCGACTTTCAAATCGGTATGCGCCTCGATCAATTCAGCGACCATATGCCCCACTACCATTTGCTCGGTATAATTCTTGGAACCAACTACAACCTTCCCTGCTGACTCACCGGCTCCATAGCTCGTGCTGCTAAAAGAAAAAACTTGCGATATCGCAAAAAGGATCACAAAAATTGCAAGGGCCAACTTTCTCATATACATCTCCTCCTTTACCGTTTTACTTTTTTTACTTTTCTCCTAATTCCCTTAGGCGTTACTAATTTTTCTAAAATATTTAACAAAAAATCTATAACCAGAGTTAAAACCATCGCCGGAACTGCGCCGGCAATGATCATCCTGTTGTTGACCATCGAAATTCCTCGATAGATCAGCTGACCCAATCCTCCAGCCCCGACCAAAGCGGCTATCGTCGTAAGTCCTACCGCAGTGACGGCCGATATTCTAATACCTGCCATTATCACAGGCAAGGCCAACGGAAGCTGCACCATCTTCATCAGTTGCCAGTTCGTCATTCCCATGCCCCTGCCGGCTTCCAGAATGGCCCTATCCACATTTATCAATCCCGTGTAGGTGTTCTTTATTATAGGAAGGAGCGAATACAAGAAGATCATCACTATGGACGGCTTGGATCCTATCCCAAGTATGGGAATTAAAAAACCCAACAGCGCCAAACTCGGCAAAGCCTGCACAGCGTTGGCAATCCCGACGACTATGCCCGCAGCTTTCTCGAACCTCGTTATCGTTATACCCAGCGGAACGGCGACTAAAACGGCGAAAAAGACCGCGATGAACGTCAGATATAGGTGTTGGGTTGTCAATTCCAGAATTTGATCCTGTCTTTCAAGCATGAAACTGATATATTGACTGAAAATACTCATTCCCATCACGCCTTTTAAAAATATCTTTCGCTAAATATGTTTATCAACGAACTTCTCGTTATTAAACCTACCAAAATACCATTGTCATCCGTTACCGGGACAAAACCTATATTTTTTTCGGCCATAAGCTTAATTATATATGATAAAGATTCATTTGGACGAACAGAAATTACATCTTTGGTATATATTGCATCTAAATACTTCTTCTCGCCAAAATGTTCCCCAATATCTCCAGCAGTAACGATACCCAGAAGTTTGTCGCTTTCATCTACAACCAATATGCTGTTTACTGCATGGCTTTTCATTATCTCCACTGCCTGGGCAAGCGTCCTCCTGGGATGGGCCTTCACGGGATCTTTTATCATGACGTCTTCTGCGGTCATGAGATCAGGAGCGCGCATCAATCTCTTTTTTCCTATGAACTCTTCGACGAATCCGTGAGCCGGATTTTTCAACAAGACCTCCGGAGCATCGAATTGTAAAACTATGCCATCTCTCATTATGCATATCCGATCCCCTAATTTAAGAGCTTCGTCAATGTCATGTGTAACGAATACAATGGTTTTTTGAAGCTCCTGTTGCAGGTTGAACAGTTCCTCCTGGAGCTGTTCTCTGGTAATCGGGTCCAAGGCGCTAAAAGGCTCGTCCATTAGGATGATTTCAGGATCAGAAGCCAAAGCCCTCGCTACGCCAACGCGCTGTTGCTGCCCTCCCGAGAGTTCGCTGGGATATCTGTTCATATAGTCCCTGGGGGGCAATCCCACAAGCTCGAGCAGCTCTTCCACTCTTTTCATTCTTTTGTCCTTTGGCCATTTCTTCAAGTAGGGCACCAAGCCGACGTTTTCGGCAACGGTCATGTGAGGAAAGAGTCCTATCTGCTGTATCACATATCCGATATTCCTTCTCAGCTCGATGGGACTCAGCTTTCCTATGTCCTCTCCGTTTATAAAAATTTTTCCGCTTGTGGGCTCTATCAGCCTGTTTATCATCTTCAATGTAGTAGTCTTGCCGCAGCCGCTTGGGCCTATAAGAATGGTTATCTCGCCCTTGCGCATTTCAAGGTCGATTTCCTTTAAAACTTCCGTATTCCCATACTTTTTGGTGACCTTCTCGAATTTAATCAAATCGATATCACACTCCCGAAATGACAAAACATAAGTTCAGGCACAGAAGTGCTTTTTAAGCAAGATTTTAATTTCGAATCTTAAACTCTCTTCCCAATAAATTTCAATTAAACAGATATGCCTTGCGCAGTGATTTGTCTAGTAAAGGAGGCGTCTTCCGACTTTTACGTCAGTTTAAATATATACGTAAAAAGGCCTCTTTGTCAAAGATATCGGGGTTTGGACCGCGGGCTCTATAATCTTTAGTGTGGAATTTGGCTTTGAAAATATAATGGTGGTAAGAACCAACCAAACCCATTAAGAAAGGAGGCTCTTACCACCATGGCCAATGGCCATAATAATAATATCACCAAAATGCTCGGACTTAAAGGCTTCAAGATATCGGATACGCGTGAAGAAGAGGATGCTTTTGTGATTGAGGTGCAAGTTAGACCCGACAGGACAGCAGTTTGTCCCGAGTGTAACTCAAAAGATTTCTACAGGCACGGCAAAGCCAAACCAAGGAAGGTGCTGCACACGTTAATCAACGGAAAGAAAGTATATCTTGAGATACATGGCAGGCAGAG